>JAURGV010000241.1 GCA_030833605.1 Rhodothermales bacterium | reverse complement strand
GCGACGCGTGCCGCGCCTTAGCCGACTGGATCACACGGGTAGCAATGGCCTCGCCCGTGGTGGGATGCTGGTTTAAGAACTGCTCCAATTCCAGTCGCAAACTTCCGGAAATTACGCTTTTGACTTCTGGGTTGTTGAGCTTGTCCTTTGTTTGGCCCTGGAACTGGGGATCAACCATATACAGATTCAAGACGCCAAAAACACCCTCTCGGATATCGTCAGCAGATATGTCCAATTTCTTGGGAAGCATATCGTGGGTATCCATGTAAGCACGGACAGCCGAACGAATGGCATCTTTTAAACCTTGTTCATGGGTGCCCCCATCGCGCGTAGGTATACCGTTTACAAACGAACGAATGGACTCTTTGGGCGATTCCGTCCATTGCAAGGCGATTTCAACCCGAGCGCCGGCATTCATTTCGGTTTGCCGGATGACAAATGCATCGTCATGAACAGGACGCACCTTGCTCGATGCGATGAGATGCGCCTGATACTCTACAATACCGCCTTCATGGTGAAACTCTTGACGCGTACCGTCGACCTCGTTCTTAAAGACAATGCGTAGGGTGCCATTGAGATAGGTTTTGATTTCTAGATTTTCTGCAATCCATGCCGCATCAAATTCAACCGTCTCGAAAATATCCGCATCCGGTTTAAAAAAGGTCGTTGTGCCGGTTCCACGTGTATTGGAGGCTATTTTGGTTAGCTTAGTGACCGGTTTACCGCGCTCATACTTCTGCTCCCAAGTTGCTCCATCGCGCTTAATCGTGGCGACCAGCGATTCTGAAAGTGCATTGACGACCGATGCCCCTACGCCGTGAAGACCACCCGATGTGATGTAACTGGAGTTGTCGAACTTTCCACCGGCGTGCAGCGTGGTTAAGATCACTTCAAGCGTTGGAATCTTTTTGGTGGGGTGGATATCTACCGGAATCCCCCTTCCATTGTCAACCACCGTCATGGAACGGCCATCTTTGTGCAGAATAACGTCAATCTGCGAGGCAAAACCATTGGTTGCCTCATCTACCGAGTTGTCGACAATTTCCCATAACAAATGATGCAGGCCAGGTTTACCTGTACCGCCGATGTACATTCCCGGCCGCTTACGAACGGGGTCCAATCCTTCTAGTACCTGGATGCTTTCGCCTGTGTAGGAAGTCGAACTCACTAAATTTCTACTCTGCTTCTGGTTTAATTGGTTGATCCGTCGTTGATTTCAACGGTTGGATAAATGGCTTGTTTTATGGTGCCGCGTTGAATGATCAAACGCCCCTTATTACCCCGGTTGCTGATGGGGAATTTGGTGGGGCGAACAATTTCTGAACGCCCACGCGACGTTTCAACTTCCAATCCTTGACGAGCTGCGGCTGAAAGCGCGTACCCAATCAGTCGATCGGACGATGCCATGCGCATGGCAATCACTCCTTTGGCAGCATTTTTCATTACCGGGACTTGAGACACAGGGAAAATGAGGCAATTACCTGACTTCGTCGCAATACATACGTTTTCCAGCCCTGATGATGCCTCAACACGCAAAACGGATTCTTTAGCCGCTAGCTTCATGAACATGCGCCCACTAACCGTAGAGGTTTCCTGGAAATTTTCCAACGACATGCGTAGAATCTGGCCATCGGATGTGACACCTACTGCGAAAGGCCCCTCCACCTCATCATCAGCACCGTTTTCTTCAAACAACTTAGGTTCTAGGTCCTCTTTGGGAGCCGGTTTAGGCATCGCCCGTGGGTCTACACTAATGACTCCGACAATGTGCTCCCGGTCCGAAAAGTCAAAAAGCTTTTGTATCGGGTTGCCGTGGCCTGTTGTGCTCGGTAACGCTTCTCCCCTACAGGTATATGCTTTTCCAAAGTTGCTAAAAAACACTACGGTGTTTTTGGTAGAGCCGGGCAAAATCCAGCCCACCGAATCCCCATCTCGGACGCGGATACTATCGACATCCCCATAGGAACGTTGCCGTTTAACCCAGCCATCGCGAGTCACGATGACAAAACAATCTTCTTCTATAATGAAATCGTCTGCTTTGATTTCAAACGCTTCATCGGGTCCAGCAACCGTCGTTCTTCGGCCTTCAGCAAACTGATCGCGGATATCCTTCAATTCGGTTGCAATCAGCTTCCAACGAGCAGGCTCGTCGCCCAACAGCGTCCGCAAGGCGGCTGCCATGGCTTCCTTCTCTTCAAGCTCCTTGCGAATGGAATCGATCTCAAGCTTAGAGAGCTTGTATAATTTTGTCTCTAGAATGGCTTCGGTTTGAACATCATCGATATCAAAGCGAGCCATTAATTTTACGGCTGCATCGGCTTTGTTTTCAGAACCACGAATAATCCGAATGGCCTCATCGAGGGCCGAAAATATTTTCTCAAAACCCCGTAGAATGTGGATTCGTTTTTCGAGCTGAGCTAGCTCATGCTCAACCCTTCGAATCACAACCTGCATCCTGAAATCCAGGAAATGACGAAGAATGGTCACCAAATCGACTTTTGCCGGTGCACACACCTCCGGATTATCCGTGGGGATCAAGCAGGTCAGGTTAACATGAAATTTGGTTTGCAGCTGGGTGTTTTTGAGCAGGTAGGCCATGACCAATTCACTGCTTGCACCGCGCTTGACTTCCAAGACGATTCGAACTTCTTCCGTTGATTCATCACGGACATCCACCAATTGAGGAAGCTTACCCTTGATGATCAGGTCGGCAATTTGTTCAATTAACGTGCTTTTTGTGACGCCGTACGGAATACTCGTAACAATTACGCGGCTTTTGCCTTCGTTTTCGTACTCACCGCGTAGATCCACAGCACCGTCACCGTTGGTATACACCTCGATGAGTGACTGTTGCGTATTCAGTATTCGCCCGCCCGTTGGGAAATCAGGGCCTTGAATGAACTCCTCCACTAACTGTCGATTGGTCGCATCGGGCGACGTAATCATGTGCACAGCAGCGTTAATTAGCTCTACCAGGTTATGCGGAGGGATATTGGTTGCCATCCCAACGGCAATTCCCGCGGCTCCATTCAAAAGTAAATTGGGAATACGGGCAGGTACGACCACCGGCTCGAACAAACTACCGTCGAAATTGGGCCTAAAAGCTACGGTTTCCTTCTTGATCTCAGCCAGCAACTCCATCGCCAGAGGCATTAGCTTGGCTTCCGTGTAGCGCATAGCTGCGGGCGAATCCCCATCTAATGAACCAAAATTACCATGGCCGTCTACAAGTGGTGCCCGAAGAGAAAAGGTCTGGGCCATACGCACCATGGCGTCGTAAATGGCCGAGTCGCCGTGGGGATGATATTTCCCCATGACTTCCCCAACAACGGTAGCGCTTTTCTTAAAACGACCGTCTGGATAAAGATGTAAATTGTTGTACATCGCATATAAAATGCGACGCTGGACCGGCTTTAAACCATCCCGAATGTCGGGAAGTGCACGCGACGTAATAACGGAATACGCATAGTTTAAATAGCGTGATCGCGTTGTTTCATGCAAAGGGACTACATCTACGATTGGCATGGGGTTCGAACAATAACGGACTTAGAAGTGCTTAGTACAATGTACAAAACAAGGAGCCATTCAGCGAGTGTTATTCGCGAAAAGCTATCATGTAATAGTCGCCTCTGGGCTCTCGATACTGATCGATGACTCCGGCTCGGGTCA
>JAURGV010000240.1 GCA_030833605.1 Rhodothermales bacterium | reverse complement strand
GACTCGCCCGTTCCAACTTCGACGACCCGGCCCGCTATTTTCCCAGCAACCGCCTCACGTTCAACTGCGAGTGACGGATTGCTCCACATTCCCTGACATATGCTGACAATGACCAAGGCAAAGGTTAACTGAAAAATTCCGCGCATGAACTTCATTAATCCGTAATGAGAGAGTGGCCTCCTCCCTTTTGCAAAGAGATGCAGTCTGGGACTCTCAACCAAGACAAAATATCTGGTTGCATGAATAACATTTTTCCTAAAGCCAACCCTCGGCACAGATAACCTTTGATTGGGCCTCAACCACTTAGTAACAATACACACCGGATTAATTACAAGCAAGAGCACTGATCAATCAGTCACAAATTGATCAGTTCTGATTGATTAGTGTTCTTTTTTGGGTATAATGATCCTTACATTTACGTGAATATGCTCATTCGAACAAAAGCAATCATGCAAAGTCCAGCAGAACGTCACAACCACATCCTGAATACCTTACGTCAACGGGGATTCGTGACTGTTCATGATCTTCAAAATGCGCTAAATGTGTCTGAGGCTACCGTCAGAAGAGACCTTAGAAATCTTGAGGGCCGGGGTCTCCTTCATCGAACCCATGGTGGCGCTAACCCCCACAGCCACCTACTATATGATCGCCCCATTTCTGAAAAGGCCAAACGGTACTCTGAAGAGAAAAGACGCATCGGGATGAAAGCCGCCGAATTGATAGAAAAGAATGACTCCATCATTCTTGCTTCAGGAACTACGGTCCTCGAGGTGTCGCGACATATCTCGCCCAGTGCGACGGCTATGATAGTAACCGCCTGTGTTCATACTGCTCTAGATCTCGTGGACCGGCCCGGTATCGAGCTTATTCAATTAGGCGGTATGGTTCGTGCCACTTCTACCTCTGTTGTTGGTGCGAGTGCAACGACCATGATGAATACGATGTCTTGCCGAAAACTATTCTTAGGTGTAGACGGCTTAGATGTTCAACATGGCCTGACGACATCGAGCCCCGAAGAGGCAAACCTGAATCAATGCATGATTGCCGCAGCTCAAGAAGTAATCGTGGTGACAGATCACTCAAAATTAGGTGTCCGAGGATTCAGTAAAATTTGCACAATCGACAGAATCGACAAAATCATCATAGACAATCAAGCACCAAAAGAAACGGTCCGGTTACTGGAGGACAACGGAATCGAAGTGATTTGTGTTTAGCGGAAGTCTTGCCTTCGGGTCTTAGGGCTTTTATGGCCATCGGCGAATAGAATCTCTAAAAAAGCCCATTGGACGATGAGGGCTACAGTAAACAGATACGGGCCGCCTCCGAGATCGGAGGCGGCCCGCAGTAACCCTCTCGAGAGAGGGTCAGTGGTGGAGATGCAGTCTCCACCCCAGGCTTAATAGAATATCGAGATATCGAAATAGAAATCTTATCCGTTAAAAACAACACAATCAGCGCTCGAACCGTCAGTTCACGTTTAAATTGACGACACTAAGAAAAGAAAAAATGGGGGTTCTACCTCGATTTGGATTACACTACTAAAGCTGAAATTGGTGGAAATTGAGCGCACATAGAGAGAAGGTTTCCTAAGATTGGCAATGGTTTCTTACCCCCCTGCCCCCCCTACGAAAGCAAATAGCCTCAAATCGCGTTTCCTGTCAATTATCTCAACCTTATCCTTAACTAGAACCAATATAATTCGTTGTAAGTATTTGTTTTATATACACTTACAAACAATTAGTTCGATTCCGGCCCGAGGTACAGAATTAAGCCTCAACTTGTTGCACTGCAACGGGTTGAGGCTTTTTCATTTTGCGTGCTCACCAACGCATCAGCTCACGGCATCCCCTACTCGCGGCCGACTCCCCTTAACTCCGACTCTAGTCGCCGCCACTCCAGCCTAGCGTAATCCGTTTTCAATTTTTTTCGTGTTTTTATAAAGCAATAACCTTACCGGCTTCAAACAAGAGCCACGTATCCGGATCCAACACGATTTCCACAGGTTTTTTCTCCATCGTAAACGTGGCAGACGTAGACTCAGAAGCGATATCTACGGATTTCCGGATCGTTGAGCCGTCCTCGAGAACAAGATCGACATCCAACGTAAACTGAAACGTTTCTGTTTGCTTTTGGAGTATCTCTATGGTTAATACTTGGTCGGCATAGGACCATTTGGCGTCCAATTTGGGCTGACCTGCTCGGTAGACCCATTGGTCAAAAAACACCTTCAAATCCTGACCGGACACTTCTTCCAACACGTGGCGCAAAAGGGCGAAGATTGCAAAAACAAGAAGTAACAGAAACTGGCTAAAGCGGCGGTTCAGCTGTCACATAGTGTCGAACTAAATTGGATTGTACTAAATTGGATGGTACCAATCAGAGTCATATGCTACATCATCCTAGGGATATCTAGATAATTAACCGATGAACACCCTTCAGCCCACCAACAGATTAGAGTCGCTCGACGCGTTACGCGGATTAACCATCGCAGCGATGTTATTGGTTAACAATCCAGGCTCTTGGAGTTCGATCTATTGGCCCCTTGAGCATGCCGCTTGGAATGGCTGGACGTTTACGGACCTGGTTTTTCCTTTCTTTTTGTTTATGGTTGGCGTGGCCATGATGTATTCGTTCCCCAAGCGATTGGCCGCTGGGGATTCCCGAAAAGAGCTGTTTGGGCATGTGGTTCGCAGGGCCGCCGTCTTGATGCTACTGGGATATTGGGGCAGTACGTGGTCGGCGGTGATTTGGACCACTCCCGACTCGTGGGCGTTGGGAGGCATCATGTTACGTATAGGCTTTGTGGCAGTAATGACGTCGACCATCGTACTCCTGGCGGGCACCCGCTACCCGTTCCGCTGGTGGCCCATGTTCTGCATCGGACTGCTCCTGTTCTTCGCTTCCCTGGTATTGGGCATAGAGTCCGATCCATTGGTTCAAAAAATAATCCACCTGCGCGTCCCGGGCGTTTTGGTTCGCATAGCCTGGTGTTATCTACTCGCTTCTGCCCTCTATTTTCTTTTCCCCTCTCCCAAAGCGTTGATGCGCTGGACGGTCGGCCTATTGGTGGTGTATGCCATTTTTATGCAACTCATCCCTATTCCTGGGTATGGTATGCCCGACCTTTCTGTCGCCTTCCCCACGGCCGAGACTCCTGCCGACGAGCTCTTCTCCAATTGGGCATTTTTCATTGATTACCACGTTATTGGAACGCACACGTGGAGCGTACGTCAGTTGTACGATGCCGCCGGAAACCTGATTTGGTCGTTTGATCCAGAAGGGTTGATCTCAACCATCTCGGCTTTATGCTCGGTTTTATTTGGTATGCTGACCGGGCAATGGTTGACTCAAAAGAATCGTGATCTACCCCAAAAACTAAACGGATTGTTCGTTGCCGGCTGTTGGCTTTTGGCAATTGGACTCTTCCTAAGCATCTGGATTCCGATCAATAAACGAATCTGGACAAGCTCCTACACCGTGTTCACGTCTGGAATGGCCTTAGTTACCCTAGGGGTCTTATTCCATGCAATTGATTTTAAAGGATTGAAGTCGTGGGCCTATCCGTTTGTCGCGTATGGAAGAAACGCCATTTTTGCCTTTGTTGCCTCCGGGATGATGGCAACAGCCCTGGGGTTAATCAAGGTCAACGCAGACACCTCGTTAAAGGCCTTCTTGTA
>JAURGV010000023.1 GCA_030833605.1 Rhodothermales bacterium | reverse complement strand
TGTATCACTCCGGAAATCAGGGCAAAACAGGTTGCTAAAGGGCATCGGAGCCGATTATAAGAAAAGACAATGACGGTGAAAGGTCACCCTTCAAAATAACTGACTTAACTCTTGGATTAATCCAGGATGGTCCACCCGGCTATTATTTACTTCTTTGCTGACCGGGTAAATCTGGATTGACGTGGTATTTACATGTGCCACAATCTCGTCGAGTGGATCGGGGTTAGTTAACCAGGTGTCGAGTTGTTCTTTTTCTAAAAACACGGGCATTCGATGGTGGTAGTTTTTCAGGTGGTTTTCCGAATCCATCGTTAAAATAGTACAGGTCTCTACAATGGTGTCTTCGTTTTGCCAGGTTTCCCATAATCCAGCCATTAGCAGAAGTTGATCATTGGTTTGGTGGAAATAATGCGGTTGTTTATTTCCCTTGGACCCCGTCCATTCATAATAACCTGAAACGGGTATAATACATCTGCGTTTTTTATAAGCGTCTCTAAATGTGGGCTTTTGTTTAGCGGTTTCACTTCGTGCGTTAAACGTTTTGTCCGGAATAAAATCCGGTTTTGCCCATCTTGGAATAAGTCCCCAGCGAAAAACAGTCCATTCTGTTTCTTTTTCGTGAAGAGCCCGAATACCGGGCAAAAATTGACCTGGCGTGAGGTTGTATCGAGGTAACAATCCAGGTTCTTCTAGAATATCCGCAGCGGCGGCTTCGTCAAATTGTTCTCTTAAATAGCCGGGAGTGACTGCATTAGCTATGCGACCACACATTGATTTGATTGACTTTTAGATGGTTTGGTACTGCTGAACAGGTCTTTGTTCGAAAGAATTATACGGATCGAACCGCCGGTTTGCTTTCTTTTTCAAACAGGGTTTCTCGTTCGTCTCGTCCAAACGAATGACCGCCTGGTTTTCCTTTGTAGCCTCCAATTACTCCGGAAAGTGCCCACGCCTCTTCTACCATGATGCCTCGCCATGAGCCCACGGCTTGAACCGCTCCCCGCACTATGAGGGCGCTTTCGGTTAATGTTGCTCCTAATTTTTCGCGCACGTCCGGCTTGCAAATGCACTGGATGAATCCACTTTCATCTTCCAAGAAAATGAACATCGTTCCTTTGGCCGTTCCTGGCCGTTGCCTAAACATGACCAATCCTGCAGCGGTCATGATAGGTGGTTTGCGCTCGTTATACGGAATAGAGGCGCCAAATTGGCGAGCCATATCAATAGGCCGGATCTCAAAATCGGATAAAAACTGCCTTAGAACCATCATAGGATGCACTCTCGGACCACTATGCGTACGCAAATCCCATTCCAGGCGGGTACGAAGGGTAATACCCGGTAGGGCAGGAATGTCCTTTTCATGGATTGTTGTTAGGTCCAAAAGGGTGGAACCCAATGCGTGTTTAGGGAAGCCAGGCGCGTGTTTGCGAGAGCCATTTTTCATGTATGCGGTGTGTGAACCTGTTGTAAGGTATTGGCGCATAAGGACTTGCAGTTTGTAGAGCACGGTTCGATTGGCACCCTCTAATTGGTCGAAAGCACCTGATTTCGCGAGCGCCCTAAGTTCGTCCTCTCCGGCATGCACGCGATGAAAAAAATCTTCCACACTCTGAAACGGAGCTAAGACACGTTCTAGAAGAATGTCTTTGGCCAAGCTCTCCGAAACGCCCTTAACAGACGTCAAGGGTTTTCTAATGGCCCACACAAACTGAACGGACTCGAGGTCAAAACGGAGGCCCGATGCATTGATATCGGGCACCAATACCCGCACGCCGTGCCTTCGAGCGTCCTGTTCGAGCGTCATTTGGGCATACATACCCGGTCGATGTTGCATGAGCGCCGCAAAAAAGGCCGCTGGATGATGCATTTTGAGGTAGGCGCTGTGGTATACCGTGAGGGCAAACGAAGCGGCGTGGGATCGGCAGAAACCATACCCCACAAACTTCGATACCTGATCGAACACCCGGTTGGCAACCGCATGAGAGGCCCCATTCTGAATGGCCGACTCCACAAAACGATCGCGCATACCCTCCATCTCTACGGCATCCCTGAACTTGGACATAAGGCGCCGAAAATCATCGGCTTCATCGAGCGACCAACCCGCAAATCGATGCGCCACTTCGAGTACCTGTTCTTGGAAGATGATCACGCCGTAGGTGTCGTGGAGTATCTCTTTAAGCAACGGATGGTCGTATCGCACCGGTTCCAGCCCTTTATGTCGCCGGATGAAAGGATGCATGAGCCCACCTTGGATGGGGCCAGGGCGTACGAGGGAGATCTGTTTGATCAGATCCTGCATGGTTCGCGCTTGAATGCGGGCACCCGCGCTCATCTGGGCGGGTGATTCAATTTGAAACAGCCCCAATACGTCGCCCTCGCAAATGCTGTCGTATACTTTTTCATCGTCAAAGGGCAGTTCGTCGAGCTCAATCACTTGGCCTTGGCGCTCGGCCACAATATTGACGGTTTCGGCCAGCGTACCCAGCATGCGAAGCCCCAGCACATCAAGCTTGACGAGCCCCAGCCATTCCAGGTCGTTTTTGTCGAATTGAACAATGCGTACGCCGTTTGCACTCACCTGAAGCGGAGAAAAATTGCGCATGGGATCTCGCGTTAGCACCATGCCGCCGGAGTGCTGCCCGAGGTGACGAGGGCAGCCCAATAAAGCCGTTGAAGCACCCAACAGGATTTTCAATAGGGGCGAGGTGCCACCAGCAATGTTTTCAATGTGCTCGGCATTAGCCGCCTCCGAAGGAGGGGAGTGGCCACACCGTTTAGACATTTGAATGGCCATTTCGGCGGGCCAACCTAGAGCCTTAGCCGTGTCTTGAACTGCCGATTTGGTCAAATACCGGTCAATGGTGGCTGCCATACCCGTATGATCGATCCCAAACCGTTCTTCCATCCAGTTTATGATCTCCATGCGCCGGCTGGAGTCAAAGTCCAGGTCGATATCGGGCGTTCCCTTGCGGCCCCGATGTAAAAACCGCTCAAACAGTAGGTTGTGCTCAATCGGGCATACACGCGTGATGTCCAAGAGGTAGGTTACGATAGAATTGGCCGCAGAACCCCGCCCAAGGCACCGGATGCCGCGCCGCTGGGCTTCTTCAACGACTTCGTTCACCACGAGAAAGAAGTCCTGTAGCTCAAGACCTGAGATAATACCCACCTCTTTTTCGAGTCGGGCCATGGCTTCGACTCGGTGTTTGGCTCCTTCGGGATAACGACGGGCAAATCCCTGTGCAATTTTATGCTGGAATCGTTCTTCGGAGGTTACACCTTCGGGCAAACGCGCCCCGGGTGGAATAATGTGTCCCGGAATAAGGTCTACCTGGCACATTTGGGCTATTTCCCCCGAAAGATGGAGGGCATCGTGGGGCAGCCCTCGCCTCGCAAGCTCGGCTTCGGGCTGCACATAGGCCATCGCATTGCTGGGGCGTTCGGGATGATCGTCAAATACGGTGATTCCATTGCGAATGCAGGTCAGCAGGTCGTAACGCCAGTAGTGGGAGGGTACGGCAAACCGCACATCACCCGTGGCCACAAGGGGAATATCAGTCGCCGAGGCCAGTTTAATGAGGCGTCCTAGGCGACGATCGTCTCCTTTACGCCGTTGATGGGAGGCTTCTAGAAAGAGGCGATCTCCAAAAATATCGCGCAAGGTCCCAGTCCACTCCCGCGCTTCGTGAATGTGCGCCGTGTCGAGCAAAGAATAGAGCTTCCCTTCATCCGTACCTGTAAGACAGATAAGGTTATTGCTATGGGCAGCAAGGACTTCCAGGGTTGTTGCTGGGTTGTCGCGCTGATCCCGTTCGGCCCCTTCAACGTGCGCCATGGTGAGTAGGTGGCACAAGTTAGCGTATCCTTCTCGGTTTTGAGCGAGTAGCACCAGTGAATGCGGGGTCTCCGGCGTCCCGCCACTATTAGTCCCGCTACCGCGAGCTCCTGCGCCGCCGCTAGTCCCGCCACCGCTCGGCCCCCCATAAATAGGGACCTCTGCTCCAAACACATGCCGGATACCCTTTTCCTTGCAGGCTTGCTGAAACCGCACCACACCATACACTCCGTGTCGATCGGTAATGGCCATGGACGCCATGCCCAGACGCGCCGCCTCGGCGACAAGCGCCTTCGGCGGCGACCCCCCGGCCCGAAAGGAAAACCAACTTCGTGTGTGTAGGTGTGCAAACATAGAATTTAGTCGTGAATGCCGGCCAGCGACCACCGACCTGTTTTCATATCTCGGGCTACTTCAAACGTACCTCGATCGGTGCGCACGGTGACGTAACGCCGGTGCCGTTCGGCGCCCCACCAGGTGCCACGCACATCCCACTGCTCGACCACTTCTTTGACCACATAGCGGTTTTTTCCACGAATGAGCAGGGTAGGGCGGTCGCCCTGAAACCTTACAGAAGTATCTTTTAAAGAGCGTTTTATGATTCCCATGGGATGTAGTCGGATTGATCTTCGTGAAAATGAGCCTCAGGACGGGCAACGCCCCGCTTCAAGGCACGTGGAAACCGGCGATGAACCTTGCTAACCGCAGACGTAAGTTTGCGCAGTCGCTCGCCAAAAAGGGACGTTTGAATCATGTCCCCGGTGAGGAGACCCGCCAAAATGAGCTCGATACGTTCGATACCGATACGCCCATAACCCCGACCCTCAGAACCTCCTCCCCCAGAACCTCCTCCATTGCGCTGGCGCACATCGTCAAACATGCCCGTGGCCAAGCGTTCCGCAAACCGCGTAATAGCATCGAGTCGGGCGGTAGGATGAGTCAGCAACCGAGCGCTTCGCACGGGAGCCGACCCTTCGAGGTGCAACACAATGCGAATTTGGCCCACAATGCTCGACGTGAGGTCGGCATGAGCTTTTTCAGCCAGCCGATGGATAATGGGCATGGCTTCACTCGGACTATAGCACGGCACATAAAGCCGAAACTGTTTCCGGATGAATGGAGCGGGCCTATAGAGCGGAACGGGAGAGGCATCGACCGGATGAAGGAGTTCATGGAGTAATTCGCCTTCTTTACCATACGCCAGCGTCAAATGGCGCTTATTCAGGTTTTTAGCAAGCCCAATAGACGTGCAACCCAGTAATTCTAGGCCATCAATACAGGACGCGCTAAAGCCTGCCCGGGCCAGAAAAGGTGTGGGGAAGGCATTCAAAAACCGATCTATATCGCCCTCGGGCACCTCAAGCAATCGCCCCTGATCGGACCGAATGGAGGCCATCCAAGCCGTAGATCGATAGGTACTAAACCCTACAGAAGCCCCCAGAAACAGCATTAGGCCGCGTATTTCCTGCGCAGTGGCATGAAACCATAGCCTGGGCGGATCACTTTCCATAAAGGGTGTGATCTGATTCATGCGTTCGAGCACATATTCCCAAGCGCTGAACTCCGCCACCGAATCGCGCACGTAAAGCACGGCATCAGGACACAACGACGAGGCCCGAGCCGCCGTCATGCCTATTTCTATGCCCCGAGTAGCAGCCGCAGGATTCATCGCCACAATATGATGATCCTCCTGCACCATTAATGGCTTAATGGTGTCGTGGCGGCGCATAAGGGAGATGGCCCACGCGGAAAAATGCTGGATGGTTAGGCAGCCGATCATGGCAGATAGTCAGTGAAAAGGGCCTATAGATTAACATATGTATAATATGTGTGTCAATAGGCAACGCCAACTAAATTTTCACCCCGGCCAACCTAGTCCTAGCCAATCCCGGCATCAGCCCGACCCGCGCCAAGCCCAACCCTGTTCTACCAAAAAATCAGGTACAGCGCAGCCGTTATGCCCAGGATGCCAAACGCGGCCACATTAAACAAGGAATCCGATTCCACCCGCGTACTGGCGAGGTCAACGGCATGCTCATGGTCCCGACCTTTTCCTTCCACCCAAGAAATAACCATAATAAGGGCCACGGAAAGGAGAAAAACATACCCCATTCGATTCAAAAACGGGATATCAGGTGCTAAAACCTTCATTCCTGCCGATAGCGGGATACTTAGCAACGCAGATACTAACGCCGCATTGGGAGTGGCTTTCTTCCAGAACAATCCCAATACAAAAATGGCTAATACGCCCGGACTAATAAAGCCGGTGTATTCCTGAATGTATTGGAAGGCTTGGTCGAGGGCGGCTAGCTGAGGCGCCAGCAAAGCACCAATCACAATCGCAACCACGCCAACAATACGCCCCACGCGCACCAACGACCGTTCAGAGCTCTCCGGGCGGATCAAATTTTTGTAGAGATCCATCGTAAAGATGGTAGCCGTAGAGTTCATCATCGAGGCCAAGGAAGAAACAATGGCGGCAGCCAGCGCAGCAAAGGCCAATCCGCGAAGGCCAGGACCCACATACGTCGCCAACAACCACGGATAGGCTTGATCGCCTCTTTCAATTGGGGCATCCAACGCAAAGGCCACAATACCCGGAATAACCACAATAAGCGGAAGCAGGAGCTTCAAATAACCTGCAAACACCAACCCGCGCCGCGCTTCTTTAATGCTTTTCGCCGCCAAAGCGCGCTGGATGATGTACTGATTGCATCCCCAATAGAACAAGTTCGCTACCCACATGCCGCCTAGTAAAACGCCAAGGCCGGGTAGCAACTGGAAGGCATCTTTGGATACCATTTGCCCGGCTTCCATCTCTGGGTACATCAATTCGCCCTTAAATAAGACCATATTGAAGTGGCCGGGGACTTCTTTCAGCAGTTTGGTAAACCCGGCAAACGATCCAGCACCTGCCCCATACGCGTCCAAAGCGAGGTAGGTGGTCAGCAAACCACCCCCAACAAGCACTACCACTTGAACCACATCGGTAAAGGCTACCGCCTTCAGCCCTCCATAAATGCTGTAAACGGTAGCAAACAGGGCCAGTCCAAATATCCCTGTCCAAAGCGGAACGCCCATAATGCCTTCCAAGGCCAACGCTCCCAAGTACAGTACGCTCGTGAGGTTGACGAACACGTATACCAACAACCAAAAAACAGCCAAAAGCGTTCTGACGCGTGAATCGTAGCGCTTTTCAAGGAACTGCGGCATCGTAAAAATGCCTTTTTCTAGATAAATAGGCAGGAAGAAGTACGCAATTATCAACAACGTAACGGCCGCCATCCATTCATACGATGCAATGGCAAGGCCCACCCGAAACCCCGAACCCGACATCCCAATGAATTGCTCGGCTGAAATGTTGCTGGCGATCAACGAAGCTCCAATGGCCCACCAAGGCAGCGATTTACTGGCTAAAAAGTAGTCGCTTGTATCCTTTTCGTGCCCCTCTTTTTCACGCGAGACCCAAAGGCCCAGACCAATTATGACGGCTCCGTAAACCGCAAAAACAATGTAATCGAGCGTTGAAAAGTACATAGGGACGCCTTTCTACCGTTACTAATGAGTTATTTTACCTGCTGCATCGTGATCCGAGATGGATACTGGCTCGATGGGTGAATGGTCTGTGTTGCCGCCTGGAAGTCGCTTTCGTCCGCATTGTAGATATCTACAAACGTTTGCGGATTGCGGTCTACAAGTGGAAACCAGCTACTCTGCACCTGAACCATAATACGGTGTCCCGCTTTGAATGTATGCAAGATATCGGGCGTATCATAGGCCACACGGGCTACTTCACCCGGAACCAGTGGCTCAGGGAATTCAAAACTGTTTCTAAACTTCGCCCTAAACACTTCACCACGGACCATCATCTGATACCCGGCCATGGCATCGTTCGGGAGGTATTTTTCCTCCTTTGATTGCCACTCGGCCATGTCATCCGGAAATACGTCGATCACTTTCACGATGAAATCGGCATCGGTGCCCGTCGATTCGACAAATAGCTCGACCGAAATAGGGCCTGCAAAAGTGAAGTCCTCGGTTAGCACCTCCGATTGATAGAATAACACATCGTCTCGATCGCTCACAAACCGTTGGTCTTCTACCATGTATTCACGCGTACGATCAATCCGTTTTTCTTTGGTGTAGGGGACGGGGTTGGCCGGGTCGCTTACGTACTGATCGGAGTCCACTGTGAGGGGAGGAGCGGTAGATAACCCCCCATTTTCACCCAGATAATAGGAAACGGGAGTAGCATCTAAAGGTGGCCACGCATCAAATTGGCGCCATGCGTTCGTTCCGGAGCCATAAGCCATGACCTCAGGAAGGTTCAGCGTGCCTTTACCCTTTAAATAGTAGTTAAAAAACGGCAAATCGATGTTTTCTTGGTAATACGTCGAAGCCTCTTCGCCAAAGTTAACGTTGCCCAGGAAGGCTCCGGTTGAACGTACCCAACCCCCGTGAAACCAGGGTCCAAGCACCAACGTGTTGTTGATACCAGGATTCTTTTCTTCCGTAGAACGATAGATCTGGATGGGACCATACGGATCTTCGGCGTCATACAACCCGGCGACGGTCATCACGCTAGCCGTCACGTTTTTCATATGAGGAATGATGTTGCGCTCCTGCCAGAATCGGTCGTAAACCCCGTTTTGCATCAACGAGTCCCACGTGGCTACTTCGTTGTGGTAATAGCGTTCGTTTGCATTTTTAAGAGGCCCTAGGTCGAGATAGAACTGGTACGCATTGTCGGATTCAAAATCGAAGGCCTCTCGTCGAGCTGTTGTAGGAGTAGGCTCGATGTGATCGAAGCGATGGAAAAAGCGGAATCCGTCCTGCAAATAAAACGCCCCGTTGTGATGAAAATCGTCTCCAATAAACCAATCTCCAATGGGAGCTTGGGGAGAAGAGGCTTTGACAGCAGGATGGGTGTCAATAATGCTAGCGGCAGCATAAAAACCGGGATACGAAATCCCCCAGAGCCCAATATTGCCATTATTTGGATGAATGTTTGCCAATAGCCACTCAGCCGTATCGTACATGTCGCTGCTTTCATCGACTGGAGTGTCCATCTCATTCCCGGGATGGTTGGGAGTCATGTTGACGAATCTACCTTCAGACATAAACCGACCGCGCACATCTTGATTAACAAAGATGTAGCCTTCTTCCAAAAACCGATCGGTGCCACCTGGACCAACTCCAGTAGGGTAGACGCCGGCTTCATAAGGTCCTGAACTGTAGGGCGTACGCTTAATCAAGAAGGGGTACGTTTGCGTGGTATCCCGTGGCACATATACCGTTGCAAATAAGGTCACGCCATCCCTCATCGGAATGTTGACCTCCATTTTGGTGTAATTCGCTTCTAGATAGGAGACTTCGTTACTGCTGCATCCTTGCAAAAAGAGGGCGGTAAATGCGAATAGGGTGGCTAAAAATAGTGCGCGGGAAATGCGAAGGTGGGAGGTAGCGTAATTCATAGGATGGTGCGCGAGACGCTAGATATTCAAACGAAAAAAGACAGTTTAATCTTAAAACGATAAGTGTCCAAATGTAACTATGCGATAGCTAAATACGTGTACTAGGAGAATTTTCATCCCCAGCCCCGGTTTCCTTTTATGATTCTTGATCATTTAAAATCGTCGTATCGAAGCCTTCTTGCTAAAAAAGGCTTTTCTCTGCTGAATATGGGAGGCCTAGCACTTGGCCTGACCTGTTTCATTCTGATTGGGCTGTTTGTACAGCACGAGTTGAGTTACGACAAGTACCATGAAAAGGCTGATCGCATTTATAAGATGGGGCTCCATCTGTTTTTGGATGGTACCGAATCAAATTTTGCGGTCGTTGCGGCTCCAGTTGCCCAAGGGCTGAAGGACGAGTTTCCAGAGATTGAAGAGTCTACCCGGTTTTCACGGGGCGGAGTGCCTGTGTTGAGGTACGCAGACAAAGCGTTTAGCGAAGAACGGTTTTACTGGGCGGATTCCACCGTTTTTAACGTGTTCACCATGCCGTTCATTGTGGGGGAACCTAAAACCGCACTTATTCGACCTCATACGGTCGTTTTTACCGAGTCTATGGCTCGGAAATACTTCGGCGACGAAGACCCATTGGGTAAAATGGTTCGTATGGATGGAAAAACGGACTACACCGTGACGGGAGTAATTAAAGATGCTCCAGAAGCTAGCCACGCCCATTATGACTTTATTGGATCTGTTTATTCTGTGGATAATAGCCGGAATACATCTTGGGCAACGAACAATAATTTCGGCACGTATTTCGTGCTCCGTCCGGGCGCTAATATTGCCGATTTCAAAGCAAAGCTTCCGCAATTAGTAGAGACCAAAGTTTTTCCAGAAGTAGCGGAATTGTTTAACGCCTCCATTGAAGATGTATTAGCCAGCGGTACCGAGTTTGAATATCGAGTGATGCCGCTTACTGATGTTCATTTGAGATCCAATCTCCGTGCCGAGCATGAAACGGGTGGCAATATTCTGTATATCTGGCTGTTTGCTGGAATTGCTCTTGCCATTTTAGTGATCGCTTGTATTAACTATGTCAACCTATCGACCGCTATTTCATCTCAGAAAGCAAAAGAAGTGGGGGTCCGTAAAGCGTTGGGCTCCAGTCGGTCACAGCTTATAGCACAATTCCTGAGCGATAGCCTTTTACTTTCGTTTGTATCGGTTGGCCTATCGCTATTTTTGGTAAAAATGCTTCTGCCGACCATGAATGGATTCACCGGCAAGGCGTTAAGCTTGGATGTTTTTGGAAATCCTTTTGTCATTCTTGGTGCCATCGGACTGGCCCTTCTGGTTGGATTGCTAGCGGGAAGTTATCCAGCATTTTTGCTTTCTTCATTCAAACCCGCTGCGGTTTTGAAGGGGAGTGGCCCAAAAGGGAAATCCAAGTCGGTGCTTCGCAATGGATTGATTGTGTTTCAATACTCTGTTTCAGCCTTTTTGGTATTGGCGTCACTCGTTGTCTACGGTCAGCTTCAATATGTTCAGAATACGAACCTGGGATTTTCAGGCGATCAAGTGATCGTGGTTGAGAAAACGGATGACATCGCAGCCGCGTTACCGGCATTTAAACAAAGCCTGCTTCGTAACTCAGCTATTACGTCGATTGGAAACAGTGATGCGCTTTTTGGCGAAATCAACAACGACAACATGTTCAGACCGATAGGGGCTCCCGAATCTGAAAACAAGCTAATTTGGCTCAATTTTACGGATGAAGGATTTGCCGAAACCTATAACCTGGAAATGATTGAAGGGACGTATTTCACTTCGGATATGCCCCGAGATAATACGCGGATGGTTCTTAACGAATCAGCGGTTGCGTTATTAGGACTGGAAGATCCGGTTGGCAGTGAGCTAGTTTCGTTTTTTTCGGATGAAAATGCGACAGTTGTGGGCGTTGTGAAAGACTTCCACGTCGAATCGTTGCAAAATGACATCAAGCCGTATGGGTTTGTTTACTTTGCTGAAGGAAGGGCAGGACGAAATCTATCTATACGCGTTTCCACAGACAATTTGGAAGATGTAATTCAATACATGGAAACCGAATGGTACAAGGTTTCTAATGGCCAGGCGTTTGAGTACGAGTTCTTCGATACCGTATTTAAAGAACGATACCTTGCCGAGCTCAACATGGGCCGCATTCTTACCGTTTTTTCGATTTTGGCCGTTCTAATTGCTTGTTTAGGCCTATTTGGCTTGGCGGCCTTTGTAACCACGCAGCGGACCAAAGAAATTGGTATACGGAAATCGTTGGGAGCATCTGCTTCCAGTATTGTGTCGCTATTGTTTAGGGATTTTGGAAAGTGGATTGTTTTGGCAAACGTGATTGCCTGGCCGCTAGCTTATTTCGTTATGGATGATTGGCTCACGAACTTCGTGTTTCGGACAGACATCAATTTGGTCCAATTCCCGATTTCCCTACTTGGTGGATTACTTATCGCGTTCCTAACCATCGCGTACACAGCTATCAAAGCGGCTCGTGCGAATCCGGTACGCGCGCTGAAGTGTGAATAGTGTGTAGGATTGAACTGAACCCCATAAAATGTCGAAAGCCGAAGCTACGATTGTTTAAAGAATCAATTGCGACTTCGGCTTTCGCATTAATAACGAAAGGCAGACCCACCAAAGTGGATCTGCCTTTCCGTGCTCCCCGGGTAGGATTTATTCGCCCTTTGGGCTCATCAGTCGCCCTGCGCCCGGCTTTGCCGTTCGCAGTTCTCGTGTGAACCTCCCTCGCTCCGCTCGGGTACGGTTCAATCCTACCCTCGAAAATGTCAAAAGCCGAAGCCACTGATGTGACTTCGGCTTTCGAAGCTCCCCGGGTAGGATTTGAACCTACGACCCTGCGGTTAACAGCCGCATGCTCTACCGCTGAGCTACCGAGGAATATCGTCCGAGCGGTAATTTCTGGACGGCCCGAAAGATACCGTGATGTTTAACTCAGGGCAAGTACTTTTTTCAAGTTTTCAATTTCTTTGCAAAGCTATTTTTCCCAAACGTTGTTTTTTCGATCAACATCGGGAAGAAAATGCCCTGGATCGATCTCGACACGTTCCACTTTTCCTGCTTTAAACGTCAATTCCACCTTTCTGGTAGGTGATATCCAGGTCGAATACGAAATTTTCTGCGTAACCGTCTCTCCGGACGCGTAAGTCACTTGAACGGTAGTTGGAAATGCGGAAATACTCAAGTCTTCAACTGTGACGACCACGCCTGATGTTTTTTCTTCCACTTTAGTTACGGCTTGGTCCAACGTCCACGTTTCAAAAAACATAGTCGTCCAGAACCAGTCGTAATCCTGGCCCAGCACATCATTAAAGGTGTTGAACAAATCGTAGGGCTGTGGGTGCTTAAACGCCCATCGTTTGGCATACTCTTTATAGGCCTTGGTAAACGCTTCTTGACCAACGATACCGCGCAAGGCGTTTAAAGCAACCGCTGGTTTGTTGTAAGAAGCGAGTCCACGGGCTCCACCGTCCAACGGATACTGATCGCCGTGACGCATGGGCTCTACTTCGTCGCCGGTTCCTGCGATCCGGTAGTAGCCTTGTCGCTCTGGAACCCATGAATCCTGTTTCCAGAACGCCGCAGACCCTTCTGCGGTGTTGTACGACGTCAACCCTTCGTCCATCCACGTGTTTTCTTTCTCGTCCTGCGCGACGATCATGGGAAACCACATATGACCGATTTCATGGAACGTCACACGAAATAAGCTTTGATCGTTCCGTCCGCCACCGATGTGCGTGATCATTGGGAATTCCATTCCGCCGCCAATGACCCCTTCTGCCGTTGTCATATGGGGCCATGGATAGGGCAAAAACATGTCGGACATAAACTCAATCGTAAACCGAGCAAAATCAGCTGATCGTTCCCATACCGGTAATTCAGGGCGGTAAAAGGCAAAAATATCTTTAAACGATCCGTCTGCCATTTTGGCACGCGTCGCATCCCATAGGTACTTGTCGGACGTAGCAAAAGCGAAATCGCGAACGTTTTCCGCTTTAAACTTCCACGTCAACGACCCGGATGAACTGGTCTGGGTGGATTTGCCTCTATCCTCTGCCGTTACAACGCGTACTACTTCATCGGTCAAACGCGCGGACTGCAGTCGCTTAAGGGTTTGTGAGGCAAGGACTTCTTCTGCATTGACCAAATCACCCGTGGCACCGACCACAAACTGTTCGGGAACGGTTAAGCTTACGTCATACGATCCAAAATCTGCGTAAAACTCGCCATTACCCATGTAGGCATCGGCTTTCCAACCGTTCACATCATCGTAAACAGCGATTTGCGGAAACCAGTAGCCAACAAAAAATATTTCGCCATCCTGTCCGATTCGTGGGGCGCCGGCTTCGGGTACTTCAAACGACCATGCGAATTCAAAGGCAGCCGTTGTGCCCGGTTTAATGGGCTCTGGCAAATTGAAATTCATCCTGGTGCCGTTAATGGTGTATCCGACCTCTCTGCTAGAAGACCGCTCGAGCAATTGCTCACCATTAAAATTGACAGACGTCAGGTTCATTCCACCGGTCAATTTCTGCGGTCTATTTCGAACTACTCCTTCTTTGTGGAGATTTTGGTGTAGATGTACCACCACGGTAGATAACTCATCAGGAGAGTTGTTGGTGTAAACCACTTGCTCCCAACCACGCACCATCTTGGAGGACGGTGATAGGGTGGCATGAATGGTATAGTCCGTTTGGTTCAAAAAATAGGCGGGACCAGGCAACCCCGTATCGGTTCGCGTTCCTTTTTCAACCGCCTTAACAAATTTGGGGTTAGGAATGACGGGGTAGGGAATAGGTCTAACCGATTGCGCCATCAATGACGCCGAAAAAAGACACGTCAACAATAGGCTAAAAATCTTTTTCATGGTCCTTCAATTCATATTAAGCGTGGACATAATGAGCAAAAGTACAACCCGATTTGTAAAAATTTGTAGGGGAGACCCACAAGCAGGTTACTTGAAATCCCCTAAAGGCGGCATATCGGTACAAAGCGCTTGTTTTTAACGACTCAATAGTTGAACCCATGAACAAATTTGTACGTGTTCTAGCTGTATTTGGAATGATTATTTGGACAGGTTGTGAAGGAGCAAAAGCGCCCTTAGGTCCGCCAAACGAGGTCCATGTCGATAGCCGCTTGGAAGGAGAATGGGTGGCGCAGGATACAGACGGCTCAAAGGTCAATGTGAAAATATGGGGCTTCAACGACTCGGAATATTATTTAGAATACCTCCGGTTGAATGCGGACGGGCAACCGGATGACGATTTAATGCGGCTTCGAGGCTTTTCTACACCTATTGCGACAGGGATGTACGCAAATATTGCTTGCATCAATTGTGAGGAAGCAGACAACGAAGAGGAAGATGAAGGACAAAACTGGTTCTTTTTCGTGTACGAAATCACGCCCAATGGCGAACTTCGTGTCCAATCCGTTGACGACGATGTGTATGAAATTGGATTAAAAGACCTTTCCGATGTGGCATCTATTCGTGCTTATGTCGAGGCACATGCCACGGACAAGGGATTCCTTCAGGA
The DNA here is from genome assembly GCA_030833605.1 of Rhodothermales bacterium. Taxonomy (GTDB): domain Bacteria; phylum Bacteroidota; class Rhodothermia; order Rhodothermales; family UBA10348; genus UBA10348. The sequence goes on along the minus strand of JAURGV010000023.1, from coordinate 1,202 downwards.
TGAAGTATTGGTTTTCAAAAAGGCTAAATAAGAAGAGTGGGGCGCCTTCGGCGCCCCACTCTTCTTTGAGCAAACCATATAGTTTGCGTCTATAACTACATAGACCGCAACGACTTAAAGGAGAATCAAATACGTAAGTTTGGCTACGCCGACAACGTTGTTCATTATTAGATCAGCACGAGGATCAAATAAGTCTTCACCGTCTTCTGTCAAGTGATAGGACGTGTTGAATACCAAAAACAAGTCTGATCCCGGGGTGTGAATCCAATCGATTCGAATATTGGCGTTCACATTACGAGAGAAGTTATCGTACTGAACCAAGGCTTTAGTAAACAGCTTTCGGCTTACACTGGCCAAAATATCAATGGAAGCGGTTGTTGCACTAAACTTGCCGTTTTCAATAGGCAAATCAATGTTACTTTTGTTCAAGCCACCGCCGAGAGTTAGGTGCTTATTGTGACGGTATCCAGCGCTAACGCTCATATTGGTTCGGTTTCCGTTGTAAAAACCACCTGTTTCTAACCGAAGTGTACCTGAGAACCTGCGGCTTGGATCGGACATATAGGTACCACCAATTCGATTGAAGGTGTAGTCTCCAGCCCTAATCTGAGCATTCGGCCGAATGTTAAAAGCAGATTCTAAACGATCAAACTCGCGGGATCCGGAAATCCTGAACGTATCTCGCTGTCTGGACGTAAAACCGATGCTGGGATCGATTTCCCAACTTTGTAATTTTCCATCTTGACCATTGATATGAATACCCATGGTATGGAACGTCATCTGACGGAAGGGGCCTTTTTCTAGAATGGGGCTATACGTAACGGTTCCAACGGTTTGTCGCATATCACGACGCTGTACGAAACCAAGAGCAGGGACGTAGTTCTTCCCGACGCTTTTGTATCCCAAACTGGCTCCGTACACATTATTCCGGAAGTTGACACTAACGGCACCCGCTTGATCTTCTTTGGTAGGATCAGAGTCTGATACCGTTGTGAACCAGGCGCTTGCACTACTAGCGGATCCAAACCGCTGAATAACATCGACACCCATTGCGCGGTTATAGGCACCGGAGCGATCAAAATTGGTGAAAATAACACCCGCTGACCCTCGTTTTAGGAAGTTGGTCTGTAACCTTGCAACCGTATTGTTCGCCGATTTGTCCCCGAATAATTGGCCCATCTTATCGGTGAATGAACCCTCAT
>JAURGV010000239.1 GCA_030833605.1 Rhodothermales bacterium | reverse complement strand
CTACGAGTTCTCGGTCTTGCTGACTTGACTGCGATGGTGAGTTGTCTTGACTGCCCTTAGGCATCCGATGATACTGGTCTTGAGGTTGATCGAATCCTTCCGCCCCTAAGATAGCGACTTCTTTGATTCGTCGACGGCTTAATTGAGAACGCTTCCAAATTCAACTAAGCACGAATGCCAAGACGAAAAGGATTTGTCTAGGCTGCGTTTATCTTTCATGCTGAAGCTTTAATATAAATAGCGCGTTGACTCTTCCGAAAGGAAATTCGAGAACTCATGAAATTGTATAACGAAAAAGAAATTGGTTCGATTTTAAAGCGAGCCGCAGAACTTTCGCACGACGATGCGGACACGGGTTCGTTGGGTTTATCCCTGGAAGAATTAAAACAACTGGGTAAAGAGGCCGGAATCAATCCCGATTTTATTTTGAAAGCGGCATCCGAGGTCGGGACCCGAAAACTCCAAACCAAGGAAAAAAACTTTTTTGGAGGCCCCGTTTCCTACAGTTCAGAAATGGTTCTTCCACGAGAAATCGACTCGCGTGATTGGGAAGAAATGCTATCTAAGATTAGGCTCAGCTTTAAAGATCCGGGAATCGTTACTACGCGGGAAAATATTTTCGAGTGGACCATTCAGAACATGGCGGCCAAAGCCCAAGTGACTGCTCGAAGTGAAAATGACCAAACCAGGGTCCAATTGTTTTGGGCAGAGCCCGGCGCGGCGGTTCCATTTATGATTCCGACCCTTATTGGGACCATCATTTCCCTTCCCATTATTTTTGAAGCGCTCAACCTGAGCGGTTTTCCAGGAGCCATGGCGGTTATGGCTACCATGAGCACGCTATTCTTTCTGGGAAAGTTTGGCGTGGCCTCCTACACCGCCCGTCGTTCTGACAAACTGGACCGATTGATGACTGAGCTGGAACTATTGGTTGCTAGAAATACACCGGTAGAAGGGAAAACGAAAGCAAAAGTCGTTGTAAAATCGTCTCCTAAAACCCCAGAAACCAACTTGCTTGATGCTACGGAGGGGTTTGAGGCGGATGAATTCGAACGCACTCCATCCGATCGCACTCCATCCGATCGAACCCGGGCGTAGTATTAAAAATTGTAGTAGGCAGCCAATAACCAGCGCACGTTGAGAACGCGGGAGTGTACTTCGACGACGACAGGGACAAAATGGGTATCAAATCCTTGCCCATACTGCGCCGACGTCGCCTCTAGCTCCATGGAAACGGTCAGCGGTTTTCTAGTGTAAACGAGCCTTGGCGCTATGCGCCACAAGTCCTTTAGATTGGCGGCTCGGGTATTCGCGATAGCCGCCGCTTGATTTCCGCTGGATGGGACACCCAAATTGATGAGATACCCTGCAAATACGCCAAGCGTCCCTAATGTGGTGGGGTGCGAAACATCCATCCATGCACTGGCCAATCGCGTGGGCTCCAGCATTCCTTGACTGTTACGGATGAATCCACCGGGCATCAAGTGATCAGCGAGGTCTTCTCCGATCATAGATTTCACTTTTAAGGTCGTTTTTCCTAACTCCACCTTTGCATATGCTGTAGCTGCACGGGCCCTGAAGGAGTCGCCGCCTAGTTCTGGACGAATCGATTTGACGGTACCGCCTACCCCCACAAGTAGGCCGCTTTGGCCCTTGGCTGATACATGAATATGACCGGCAGGTAATCCGGATTGATGATGCATCTTTCTGCCGCCAATCTCTTGGTACGCATCCAGTTGGGTCGATACTGCGGCTTCAATGCTGACCTTGCGGATGGATTTCGTGTACCTAAGTTGCGGAAACCGGGCGAACGGTTGAAAAGGAGCTCCTGTCGCGAATCCTACGGTCCCGGGAATAACACTCGATGTAAACAAAGGCGACCAGGTCTGGCCAAATAGGACTTGATGCGACTGATAGGTCCAGACGATGTACGCGTGTCGGAGCCGAAGCATGTTGACGTTATCGTTGGTGGCTCCGAAAAAATCGCCCTCTATACGAGCGGCGAGCACTCCAGGAACGCCCTCCGACGTAATACTACTCACGGCGACTCTCGACCGGAACGCCGCTAACAGCAGGTTGCTGTTGCTGTTTTCTTTCGATTTTTCCAGTGGGAAGAGATGAAATTGGCCCTCCCGCACCTGAAGAACTTGCCGGGTATCGTAAATGCTTTCGGTTCGGACGTAACCCTCAAATTGGATCTGTTGACCGTAGGCGCGCCCCGTCAATACAAGCACGGACGCGAGCAATGCGACCTTCGCGATCAATGCGACTTTCTCGACCAATGCAACCTTCGCGACCAATGCGACCAATGCGACCTTCGCGACCTGCCCGACGCGGTAAATCAGTTTGTGCGGGTTGAAATGACGAATGAACATGGGATTCTGGGCGTAGCCTAATGGATTGACTCGGGTTCAATACGCCCGATTTTGCCCCATATTCGGAATTGCCACCCATCTGAACGTACGGGGATTCCCTCCATTTTGTAGAGGGAATCCTTATAAGAGCGGGCGATTGAAAATCGCCCGCTCTTACATGGTCCATTTCGTTTTAAACCCTTCGCCCTAAACCCTGCCCAAGACCTTATTTCACGAACAAGATGTCGCGGTAGGTAGGAAGCTGCCACAAATCGCCGGCCGTAATGCGCTCGAGCCGATCGGTTGCGTGGCGCACCTTATTCATGGCTGGAATCACCTTGTGGTACATATGGTGCGCTTTTTCGTGCACGGTAGAACCACCAAGGTCTTTGTTGACGTCAATCAACTTGCCCAGCGCGACTTGGAGTTCGTCAATGTAAGCCGCCATATGCGTCGCTACTTCTTTGACTCCTTTGGTAGAAATCCCAGCTTTTTTACCGCTTACCAGCGTTTTATTCAGCGTACCCAAATAACGGGTTGCCGCCGGCATAACCATGGTGCGCGCCATTGATTCCGTGGTTTCCGCTTCGATATTGATTTTCAGGAAGTACTGCTCGACCCAAATTTCTTCCCGACTACGAAGTTCGGCCTCTGAAAGCACGCCATAGGTTTCAAAAAGCTTGATGTTTTTCTCAGAAATGAAGGTTTCCAACGCATCGAGCGTGGTTTTCAGATTGAGTAGACCTCTTTTTTTGGCTTCGGCATGCCATTCATCCGAATAATTGTCCCCACCAAAAATGATCGCTTTGGACTCATGTACGGTCGAACGAACAACCTCTGCCACCGCTTTTTCAAGGGTTTCGCCCTTTTTCAGCTTCGCAGCCAGCTCATTGCCCATTTCTTCAAGGGCTTCTGCAGCGATCGTGTTGAGCACTGTGTTTGGAAACGAAACGCTTTGGCTCGATCCCACGGCACGGAACTCAAATTTATTACCCGTGAACGCAAAGGGAGACGTTCTATTTCTATCGCCAGCATGGCGAGGTAGGTCCGGAAGAACGGGCGTACCCAATCCCAATAAACCACCTTGTTTACTTCCTTTCGCTGATCCTTTTTCAATTTGGTTGAACACGTCTTCGAGTTGTTCACCCAAGAAAATCGAAATGATGGCAGGAGGCGCTTCGTTGGCTCCCAAGCGATGATCGTTTGCAGCGGAAGCCACAGATACCCTCAACAGGTCCTGATGACGATAAACCGCTTTGATTACCGACGCGCAGAAGAACAAGAACTGAAGGTTATCGTGCGGATTGTCGCCGGGCTCAAGTAGGTTGAGTCCCGTATCCGTTCCAAGAGACCAGTT
>JAURGV010000238.1 GCA_030833605.1 Rhodothermales bacterium | reverse complement strand
CCCGCCAACAAATTCATAGGTCGGGCGCAGTTCCTTTTGGTCAAAAATCATCGAACCGTTGAGCGCCCGAGGTTCGTCGTGTGCAAACAGCTTCAACTGCCCAAAATGCGTTGTAACGATGGTTTTTACCCCTTTATGGAGCAACTCTTCAAGGGCTGCTCGTCCCAGCGCTCCCCCAACTTCTGGGTCTGTACCGGTCCCGATTTCATCCAACAAGGCTAAAGAACGAGGATCGGCATGCTCAATTATTCGGCGTAAAACTTTCATGTGGGATGTAAAGGTCGACAAATCGTCCGCCATCGACTGCTCATCACCGATATCTACAAAAAGGGCCTTAAATAAATCAAATCGAGCCCCTTCTCCCGCCGGAATCGGTATGCCGTAAGCAATCATCAGAGCCATTAAACCCACGGCCTTCATGGTGACGGATTTCCCTCCAGCGTTAGGGCCAGAAATAACAATCAGGTCTACTTCTTCCCCAAGTGAAACGGCGAACGGGACCACGTGGCGACCTTTCCCCTCTTGAAGGAAATGCAGTAGTAAGGCGGGATTTTGCCCGTGTGGAATACGAATAACACCTTCATCCGAAACCGTAGGAACCGACGCTCCAAGACGATTACCTAAAGCGGCCTTAGCAAGCAGCAGATCCACTTTGGCTAAAACGGTATTGGCAGCCCTAATTTCAGGCAATTGCTCTCGTATCAGATCGGTCAATCGGGTCCGAATAGCCACGATTTCGCGCTGCTCGGCCGATTCCAACTCGCGCACCTCGTTGTTGCCCTGCAACGCCGATTCGGGTTCGATAAATACCGTTTGCCCGGATGCAGACACATCGTGAACAAAGCCGTTTATTTTGCGCTTTGCCTCAACTCGAATTGGAATTACAATTCGACCGGCCCGAATGGTCGGTTGATCGTCGGCCGCATAGCCCTGTGCACTCGCATGCGCCAACGCGCGCATGGCGGCATCCCGGACGCGTGCCCGAGTTTGGACCAGTGCTCTGCGGATGCGTGCCAGTTCGGGTGAAGCAGAGTCCAGCACCTCTCCCTGATCGTTTATACAACGCAATATGGCCTCTTGAGGGGTCGTTAAGACGGTGACCCCTTCAACGAGCCGCGCCATTTCCGGATAAAGGCCGCTTCTTTTTACGAAATAAGATCGAACCGAGCCGAAGAGCGTGAGAAGCGAAGCAATCGCGCGTAAGTCCAAGGCGTCGATGGCCGTTCCGACAGCTCCAGATCGAGCCAACGAAGCGCGAACATCCTCAAACTCATAAAAGGAAAGCGGGTCGTCAAATTCCAAACAACGCTGCAATTCAGCGACCTTGCGGAGTTCTGCATTGACGGAGGCCACCGAGTCAAACCGAGTTAACGCTGCCGCATCGGGAAGCGTGGCTTCCCCCTTCACCTGCTGCATTAACCAGTCAACGATGATGGTTAAACCGAGCTTGGAGGCGCTTTCTACTGGAAATAGCTCCATTTATCAGCTATTTGGAGACCTCACTATGGTCTCCAATATTTAAACGACCCGAAAAATCAGAAACAGAAGCATTTCGTCCGATCATAGAGTTTGTAAGCGTCGCGTTCTTAACCGTTGCGTTTGCAAACACAATGGTTTTGGACAGGGTCGATCCTGAAATCCGAGCCCCGCTTTCTATCGAAACATGCGGGCCTATTTCGCCGCCTTCGACCACAACGTTTTCTCCGATGTAAACCGGTGGATTTACCTTGACGCCGTCAATTTTAGCGGTATGATTTTCGTGCTCTAAGATAAACTGAGTCGTTTCGGACAATGCTTTAATATTGCCGCAGTCCAACCATTCGGTCACGCTAGCGGTTTTGAATACTTTATTTTCCTTCAAAAGCAGGTCAAAAGCATCGGTAAGTTGATACTCGTCGCCAACTCCCGTGATTTTGTGATCAAACAAATACTGAATGGAATTTTTCAACACCCGTAGATCTTTCACATAGTAAATGCCGATCAGGGCTTCGGTCGAAATCAATTCCTGTGGTTTTTCAACGAGCTTTACAATCCGATCGCCTTCACGTACGGCGACCCCGTAGGCACTTGGATCGGCAACATGTTTAACCCATGCGACCACGTCAGCCTCCGTTAAATCCACCCCTGGATTCATGTAGAACAAGGTATCGGCGAAGACCACAATGCCTTCTCCTTCCAAATATTCAGAGGCACATCCCACGGCATGGGCGGTACCTTTCGCGACATCCTGAACCGCAAATTGTGCCTTTGCGTTATGTTTTTCGCATACTTTAGTTAATGCCGTTCGCACTTCAGGGCCGAAGTCTGGACCCAAAATGAATACACCTTCCGAAATTGGCCTTGGTAACACGGACGAAAACATATCAACGATCCGCTCCACCATACTTTTCCCACAAACGGGGAGGAGTGGTTTAGGAGTAACGTGAGAATGTGGGCGAACTCTTGTCCCCCGACCTGCCATAGGAATGATCAATTTCATAGGGGCCGATACGTTTTAAAGGTTAAAGTTTTAAGATACGTGCCTGTTGGGCTGTAGAATAGTTAATAAAAGATCCGCTATTTCCTAATGGGATCCTTGGCGACCGAGTGCGGAAGCGCTATCTGGTACTCTGTAATTTCTCCATCCACATTGTAAATGTGCGGAATCCTGGGTTCATACGAATCGGAAGAAATTAAATGATTCTGCCGGTCCTGAACCGACCATCCCAAAAAATCTGCCAGTAAATACGAGGCGTCTTCAATGGGATACAAATCGTCTTTATGCGCTCTGATACGGCTAATTCTGCCCGAATCGGCATATGTCGAGTCGTGCCAAACGATAAAAGGAACGTCTACCTGAACTTTGGATAATTGCGGAAAACCATGTGCCCCGCCAGCCACTTCCTCGCCGTGATCTGAAAAATAGATTAAGGCACTGGTTCGGGCGTCCGATTCCGCCGTTTCCAAGACCTTTTTGAGCATTCGATCGGTATGTAAAATGGTGGCGTCGTAGTCGGGAGAATCGGATCCCAGCCTCTCAATAACCGCCTTATCCACGTCTTCCGAGCGTGCGGAATACTGATAGTGGCTTCCAATCATGTGCAATACCACAAACATTTTTCCAGTCGGACGATCCCGCAATAGCTCTTCAAAGCGATCGGCCAGGACAATATCCATTTTGTCTCCGCCTACCTCGTGGGAAATAAACGCTTGTTCATCGGCCAGATGGGCAATGGCTCCAACCACGGTATCAAAAGCACCTACGGGAGCCTGGTTCGAAATCCAAGAGGTGTAATATCCTGCTTGATTAGCCATATCAACCACGTTCCACCAAGCTTTGTACGGAGCAGCGTCCTCGACGGTCGCAAAAGTAAGCGCCCTTTTCAGGGATTCTCTGGTGATGGGTGATGGCGACACCGCATTGGTCAAAGCAACAAAATGGGGGTTTGAAAGAGCTTGTTCATCCAAATAGGGCGTTGTTTTTACGTCGTAACCGTACAACGAATAATGATGCCGGGTTGAACTTTCTCCAATGACCAAAACCACTAACTCGGCAGCTACTCCCGACGAATCAGCTACTAGAAACGGAGGCTGTGTGGTAGAGTTGAGCTCAGCAAAACCAGCTTTCTCGTGATAGTAGGAAGCGGTAAGAAGCCCCTCGCCAATGACTGGAACCCCTTTATAGACCCTGGAAACGGTGGTTATGGGGTTGTGAACCATATCAAACCGGATACCTT
>JAURGV010000237.1 GCA_030833605.1 Rhodothermales bacterium | reverse complement strand
CTGAAGGTGCATTTACCAATACCACTTCCGATTTAGAAGCACTAACCGCTCCTTGTTTGGAGGCCACCTGAACGGCGGGCGGAATTTGGGAAAGCGCTTCGTCGTTCCAAAAAATGCGTGTCATTACCCGGTACATTTCCTCGCTGGCTGCCGGGCTAACGGCTTCGCCATTTCGGATCATTTCTACCAAATGAGCCATTTCGCGAGGTGTGGTTTGCCCCCAGCCGTATTTTTCCCAATCGCCTCTTCGATCCGGGGTGCGCGAATTCATACGTGTACCTTCAAACCCATGTGCTGCAAGCCATTCGTTGATGGCCACGCCCGTCCCAGCAAGTTCTTGCAACCATAAACTGGCGGTATTGTCGCTGAATGAAATGGAAAGCATTTGCATTTCAGAGAGCAAAACCGATGCGCTGTCTCGGAATTCGCCGGTTATATCTTCATCCGAATAAAAAAGAGAATCTCGGTAAACCAGAGAATCCTGATACGATAGCTCGCCCTTGTCGATGCGATCAAAGATTTTCACCATAATGGGCACTTTGATCATGCTCGCCGTGGGATACAGCGAATCGGCGTTGATGGCAATTTCTTCGCCCGTTTGAAGGTCTTTGACATAAATGCCTACATCGCCTTCAAACGCTTCGATCATGGAGGTCAGCTGAGCCTCGAGCGTATCAAAGTTGGGTCTTGCAGAACAAGACGTCAGTATCAAAACGGATAATAACGGAATGTAGATGCGCCGCATGGAGTTAGGGTCGTTAATTTGTTTTTACAAGTAGGCCGGTTTGCTGCGAAGTGAACCACGATGCCCTGTATACATAGACACCGGCAGGTAAATCTCGAGGTGACCAATCGAGATGATACACCCTAGCTCCCAACCGCCGGTCGGCAATCGTGGCAACCAACCGTCCTTGGAGGTCGTGAATCTCCAGCTTAAACGGGCCGGGATCGGGAATATGCACTTCGAAGGTGGTGCGACTCGAAAACGGATGAGGGAATACTGATTCAATGGAAAAAACGGTGGGTAGCTGATCAGAAACAGCAAACAGGACGGCTTGACCATTCACCGCGAATCGAAGCTCTACCGCTGTCGTCGCTCCTCGCGGATCGGTAGCCGTGAGCGAATACGAATAAAAGCCCGGCTCGGAGAAGGACGCAAATAGTGAATCGTTTTTAAGGGTGTACGCGGATTCGGGTTGCCCCAGCCCGCTAAAGGTTAGGCTTTCTTCTTCAGGATCCTCAAACAAGGCATGTAAATCGATATTCCAGTCGGAATGGGAAAGAAGCGAAGTAATGGCCGGTTCGAACCTCAACATGGGGGCCTGATTGGACGAAATATGAACCTCTTCGTGGAAAGACGCTTCGCCGCCGTTTCCATCTCGCGCCCAAACAACATAAAACGTTGTACCAGTGACCGTAGGCGTAAGTCGTAGAACTCCTGCGGCGAAGTCAACCTGAAATAATTTCGGCTCACCCTGGATGACCTCGAACATCAACACATCGTTATTGGCATCCGTAAAAGCATTCGAAAAGTCACGTTCTAGGGTGTCCCCGAGAATCATTTCGGAGACAAAAGGGAAGTTGCCGACATAAACGGGTGGCTGATGATTGGTTGGCAGCGAGTTATACTGAACCGGATACGTAATGGTGGCCGATGAACCCTCTGAATCAATAGCCTTTAGAAATACCGTTGTTTCACCTCTTCGGAGGGGTTTTATGTGCAGCGCATTGCCCTCAAAAACCAAGTCGACGACACCTGCCGTAGAGCTGGTTGCCTCAATTGTAAGCGCATCGCCCTCTGGGTCATTAAACAGCGTGGATAATCCTTCAATAACGAAAGGGGTGGGCTGAAACGAAGCAAAGGTGATGACTTGCCCCGCAACAAGTGCCAGCGGAGGCTGATTTGCAGGTCGCGAGTCAAATTCGATCACCATGCTCCAGGCGCTTTCATGTGCGGGATTAACCGCATTAACGCGAGCAAAAAAGTGCTTTCCGCGCGAGAGCCCCGCCACATCAACAAACGGATTGTTGGATGAAAAGGTGGTTGTGGAGCCTTGATTAAACCCCGATGAGGTTGAGATTTCTAGGTTGTATGATGCAAACGGCTGCGGGTCCCACGACAAAATGTGCTCATTTTTTGTCATTTGATAGCCCGTTGGCTGATCAAAAACGGGCGGCACCAAGGGTTTTACCGTGGAGGCGTTTTGAGACGCCGCAAAGAGGAGACGAGAGAGCAACTCAATTCGACCGATTGGGGAATCGATGGACGGGGCGGAAACGGTTGAAAGCAGCAGGTTGCCTGATTGTATGGCGACCGCGCGTCCATTTTGCACCAAAATGGGGACGGCATTCGATGGCCCTACAATATGAGCCGGGCGAGCACCTTGGGCCATCGTTCCCGTAAAACCTTGTAAACCCGCCAAACCGTCGATGCGTGTTGTTGTCTCCGACGACGACGACAGGGTCAACCCAAACTCCGTTTGCATCCATTCGCGCGATTTGTCGCCAACCGGATTTTCGCCCAGAATCACCATTTTTCCTCCTTCACGAACGAAGTCAGCGATCAGCGTCATGTCGGCTTCGGTTCGGATCGGAGCGCTTTGTCGACTCAGGATAACCAAATCAAACTGCGCCATATCGGCCGCTTTGAGTTGACCCCGGGTGAGTTCATCCCACCAGGCGTATTCGAATCCAATTTCATCAAAAACCGCTTGATGGACTTTGGTGGCGGAGCCTTTCTCATACGTGGTCCAAAACAGGATATCGGGCTCCTTGTTAAACGGTCTAGAGGAATAATACGAGTCTGTAATGGTTGTATTTTCGTTTCCGTGGACATCCACTGTGCGAACGGCGAGGCGGTAGTCGGCTTCTATTCGGGGTATGAACTTGGCCGAAAACATGCCATCTGCGGCCACAAGATCAAAGTCATTTTCCACGTCGCCGGTGTCGCGCAACGGGATGGTGTTCAAAATGGTGGTTTCGTTGTCTCGATCTAAAAAGAGGGCCGTGATCTCTTTGACGCGGCTACCATCAAGTGTGCCAATGCGGACTTCCAAAGGTGAACCGGGCGGGGCGTAGGCTAGGCCCGGTAGGCGAATGGAGGTAAACGGAATAGGGGCCTGATCGTCGGGGCGATCCACAACCAGCTCCAAGGTATCGGCGTAAATAATTTGATCGCTTGCCAGGCGCACGGAATACGGGAGCCGAGCCACAAACGGGGTTTGGGCATTGCCGTCCACCCAAAGTGCCGGCACGCGTTTGGATAAGCGGGTGGCGTCGTAGGCGCTTAGGGTCCAGTCGTCCGAAAGTTCTCGAATGTGCGTTCCGGTCGCCCCAGAAAATGGAAAAAGCCGCGAATCAAAGTCGGTATCCAGAAGCACCTTTAAACCGGATAAATCTTGCGCCTGGCCACTTTCGAATCCCAAGGTTAGTCCATACACCCCACCCGCAGCGAGGGTGGTTACCGGCTTTGCCGTTTCAATTTCGCCGGTGCCCAATAACTGGGGTGTCTCGAACCATTCTGCGTGCGTAAAAGCGAGCGGAGGAATTGCTTCAAAATGAAAACGTTCGGCATCCCTGGGCAAGGTGATTTGAACCGATGCCGGAGAGAAGGTTAGGTGCGGGTTTTCGGGAAACAGGTCGTACGTGCCGGGAGGCAGGTTTTGAAAGTAGAATACACCGTCTTTTAGCGTATTGAAATTGACCCAAACGGGACCCTGCAAATGAACCAC
>JAURGV010000236.1 GCA_030833605.1 Rhodothermales bacterium | reverse complement strand
TCTATCGATTCCATTCGTCCTTTCCCATGTCCGATCCTACTATCCAACCGGTCTCTCCTGCTGAAAAAAAGCATCTGACAACCGCTTTGTCCTGCTCAACATGCCCCGGCCCACCAACGTTAAAAACGACATTTTGTCTGGGCTTACGGTTTCGTTGGCACTCGTTCCGGAGGCCATTGCTTTCTCGTTTGTAGCCGGCGTGGACCCCAAAGTGGGATTGTATGCGGCGTTCATGATGGGCCTAATTACGGCGGTTCTCGGCGGCCGGCCGGGCATGATTTCAGGGGCAACCGGAGCTGTAGCGGTTATTTTCGCGCCTTTGGTAGCGTTGATAGTCGAACAAGGGCAAACGGCTGGGCTTTCGACGGATGCCATTGTGCAAAGCTCGTTGGGGTATTTGTTTGCCGCGGTGATCCTGATGGGAATGATTCAGGTCGTTTTTGGCCTGTTGCGACTCGGAAAGTTCATTCGTTTGGTCCCCCATCCGGTGATGTTAGGGTTTGTGAATGGGCTAGCGATCATCATTTTCAAAGCTCAATTCAGCCAGTTTACGGTGGGCGGAGAGTTATTGGCGAACGGTCCCCTATTCATTATGTGTGGCTTGATTCTCTTGACCATGCTCATTTCAATCTTTTTGCCGAAGCTCACCAAAGCGGTCCCTGCGACGCTCGTTGGAATTGTCTCCGTAACCTTGATTGGCATCTTCATCAACCAATCCAATCCGGGGTTAGTACGAACTGTGTTGGACTTCGTCCAAGACAGCAACGCCAGTATTAAGACCATTAAAGCCGGGTTGCCGACGTTCAACATTCCGGATATTCCGTTTTCTTTAGAAGCGTTGAAGGTCATTTTCCCGTTCGCGGTTTTGGCGGCGGCCGTTGGCTTGATTGAATCCCTGATGACGCTGACGTTGGTCGACGAACTTACCGAAACCCGCGGGCGAGGTAACAAAGAGAGTATTGGACAGGGTATTGCCAACATCGCCAATGGTTTTTTTGGTGGAATGGGCGGCTGCGCGATGATCGGACAGAGCATTATCAACATCCGAGGTGGTGGTAGAGGTCGGCTTTCTGGGATAACAGCAGCATTATGCTTGCTTGGCTTCGTTGTTTTTGGATCGGAATTGATCGAACAAGTGCCCCTCGCCGCCCTCGTTGGGGTTATGTTTATGGTGGTTATTGGAACGTTTGAATGGTCTAGCCTCCGGTTGATAGGCAAAATACCGGCGTCCGATGTGCTTGTGATCGTGATTGTATCGGTGGTGACCGTGATCGCCGACTTGGCCATCGCCGTTTTGGTCGGAATCATTGTTTCAGCGCTGGTTTTTGCCTGGGATCACGGGAAAGTGATGCATGCCGTACGGAAGAAAGTAGATGGGCGCACGCATTATCACCTTGAAGGGCCCTTGTTTTTCGGCTCCGTGACTTCTTTCAAGAATCTTTTTCAATTCAAAAAGGACAAAGAGCACGTAGTTATTGACTTTTCAGAGTCTCGGGTGTGGGATCATTCAGGTATTGAGGCCCTTCAGAACATTACCGAACGGTACGGGCAGCATGGAAAGAAATTGCACTTGTTGAACCTGAGCGCGGATTGCCTAATTCTGCTGGGCAAAGCCGAAAGTATTGTAGAATTGAGTGTTATTGAGGATCTGGACTGGCACCACGTTGCGGACGATAGGCTGGATTAGGCTTTCTAAGTGGTTGGCTTGTTGGCGCCGGCGTCGATTTGTGATCGGTTTTGGCGATAAATAACTCGATAACGGAATCTTCACTTGTCAGCAATTCGTTGCGAGCCGTATATTCTTTGCTCTCTGCCATTTGGACCTCGGCCGTTTGCAGAGTATGTGCCCGTGGCTCAGCTGGATAGAGCGCCTGACTACGGATCAGGAGGTCGGGAGTTCGAATCTTCCCGGGCACGCATAGAAAACCCAGATCACTTCATGTGGTCTGGGTTTTTTAGTTTCTGGGAAGTCAGAAGCCTTTGCGCGTAATTCGCTCAGGAACAGCTTTCTCTTCCACCGAGTCGGCCAGCAGGCTAAATCGAATGGTGATCGCGTCACGCGCCTTGATCAAGCCGAATAGCGCGACAGGCGGTTCAATATCAAAGGTTGTCATAAGTAAATCTACACTACCGACAACCGAGGAGTGGCCTTCCTTGTCCAACACACCCGACACAGGGAAGGATATGTCCCGCTTCTGACCGGCCAATTCTAGGCTTCCCAACACGTGGAGTTCAAAAGGGTCTTTGGATTTCTTGGCAGCGATCTGAACTACAACCTCCTGAATAGAAAAGTGTATTTCAGGATATTTATCGCTTTTGAGTGCATTTGCCAAATCCTTATTCATTCTCCCGTTCTGACAGTCCAAACTGCTAACGGGAATGCTGACTTTAAGCGTTTTTGAAGATAGGTCGGCTTCCTGTTTGGCCTGGACCCCTTCTTGCTTGAGGCTCAAATTATTGGCAAAACAAGTGAATGAATTTACGCTTGATGTGCCTTCGATCAATATCTGACTTAACGGATTCAGTCGATATCTCTGAGCAAAACCCTCTGACGGCATACTTACAGCGATGACAATCATCAGGTAAAGCGTCCCTGAAACAAGTCGTGCAATATGAGTAGTGAGGGTCATTTTGTTCTTTCGCTAAAGAGAATGAGGAGCGCCTTTGCAGGCGCTCCTCATAAATCAACGTAACGGTATTAGTTGCGCCTTAAACATTTCGATTGCTTAGAACGCTACTACGCCTTCAATTGTTACACCATTGAATTTTCCGTTTTCGTAGATGCTGCCGGCTGGGTAGTCATTATACGTCTGGGAAACATAGGTAGCTTTCATTAGGATGTTTGGAGTCAAGAACCAACCACCACCAATTTGGATACGATCAACGGTAACATTTTCGCCAGTTTCCAGATCACCATTCACGGTGTTGTAGCGAGCGCCTAAGAACAGGGTGTCGAATCGGTAAATAACATCTACCGCGATCTGATCGAAGGTGCGAGAATCTTTATCTTTTGCGGCGCCATTAGCTGTTTCGTATACGCCGTGTAGTTCAAGATCTTGGAACTTAACCATTGGGTTAATCTGAATGGCAGTAACTTCGTTTTTGAAGCCGGGATTAATGCGACCATTGCGGAAATCATCACCCGATTTTGCAACCAAGACATCGTAGAAGCGTGATCCTGCGCGGTCACCTGCATACAATGTGTTGCTGAGTGTTTTGGAAGTGGTGTATACACTACCGGAGATCCGAACGCGAAGGTCTTCATTCATCTGGCGATCAAATCCGACTTTCCCGATCATTGATGCACCACGATCGTCAGGACTGGCAACAGTACCTTTGATTTCGCCATTGGTCATAGCGACCAACCCGAAGATACCATCTTTCTGAACCATAACTTCTGCACCGATTTCGGTAGCGAAAGAGTCCATAATAAGGTTTCCTACGAATGGATTGTAAAGCGCGTTACCGTTGTCTGTACGAAGCACTCCCAGGATCCACCGGTAATTGTCAGGCGACGGGCTTGCGGTGGCTGCGGCCATCGGTACTGGACCAGGCAGCCACAGGAAGAACTTCTTAGTGCGTACGCCATCCGCTGGGGCGGAAAGAGAGGTACGGCCTACGTGGAGCTACGCGGCGACCGCGACGCATTTGCCGAGCCACTGATCGGGTAACTCCTGTTTTTGGGAAAATTTGAAGTTACCCGAGAATTGGCTTAAGCGCTAAATTTGAGATAC
>JAURGV010000235.1 GCA_030833605.1 Rhodothermales bacterium | reverse complement strand
TGGTAATTGAGCATGGAAGTGTTCTTTATTGTCCTAACATTGGTGCTTAGCGCATTTTTTTCAGGATCGGAAATCGCATTTGTTGCCGCGAATCGGCTTCGAGTTGAAGTTTTTGCCCGCCGTGGAGGCTTGGTTGGCCGCGTCGTATCGGAATTTCTGGAAAACCCTGCCAAACTGTTGGCCACCACACTGGTTGGTAACAACTTCGCACTGGTTATTTACTCGACGTTGATTGCCTTCTACCTGGAAGGGCCGTTTCAGTCTTTTTATTCGAATACGCTAGGCCTTCAAGAAGGAGTCGCGGGCCCGTTAGCCTTTGCTACCCAAACGATTGTCGCTGCGCTTGTAGTTTTGATCATTGGCGAGATTATTCCAAAGTCCGTATTGCGGGAAATGGCCAACCGAGCGGTATTTATGCTCGCATTACCCCTCAAAATCACCTACTACGTGTTGTTGCCCATGATTGCATTGGCGCAATGGACGGCTGGGCTTTTGATGAAACTCTTGAAAGCAGACTCGGAATCGTTTACGCAATTTATGCGGCGCGATTTTGAGCTGATGATTGAGGAAAGTAAACGAACGGGTGAGCTGGACCTGGATGAAGAAGAAAGCACCCTGCTTTCGAACGTGTTCGCCATGAGTACCATTTTGGTCAAGGAGTCCATGTGCCCACGAACGGACATTGTTGCGTTGGAAGAGGGTTCTTCGCTTGAGGCTGTTCGCGACCTGTTTGTAGAATCAGGTCATTCTAAGATTCCTGTGTACCGCGATAACATCGATAATATCGTAGGCATCGCATTCGCCTATGACTTGTTCAAAGAGCCGGTTTCACTGGCCTTAATGATGCGCTCGGCCACATTTGTGCCTGAAACCAAGCTCTCCAAAGAGCTGCTCCAGGAGTTTCTAGCCAAAAACACGTCTATCGCCATTGTTATTGACGAGTATGGCGGGACGGCTGGCTTGGTAACCAGTGAGGATTTGCTGGAAGAGATTTTTGGCGACATCCAGGATGAGTTCGACACCGACGACCACACGCTCCGCAAGATCAACAATACGGCGGTCATAGCCAGTGGACGCGTCCACATCGATGAGCTATCCGAAAAAATGGACATCGAGCTTCCTGAGGGAGACTACGAAACGCTCGCCGGGTATCTTTTGGAGAAACTAGGTGCCATACCCGAGCCCAAAGCCGAAGTAGATTTGGACGGATATCGATTTGCCATTCTGAGAGCAACGGCTAACCGAATCGATTTGGTTCGCATTACCTGGCAAACAGACGCCCATCACACGGCTTAGTGCGAGCCTTACGTCCCGTCTTTTCCCTCGATTAGGCCTAGATTTTATTCTTTTCGTGATTCGCTTGGGCCACCAATGGAGCGTCTCATTTGAGTATCCGCTTCAATGTTTTTCATGTTGTAGTAGTCCATAATTCCCAAATTACCACTACGGAACGCTTCGGCCATCGCCAATGGGATTTCAGCTTCTGCAGCAACCACCTTGGCACGTTGCTCTTGGACCAACGCAATCATTTCCTGCTCGTGGGCAACGGCTGCTGCACGACGCTCTTCCGCTTTCGCCTGCGCGATTTTAAGGTCGGCACCCGCTTGGTCGGTTTGAAGTTTAGCACCGATATTCTCGCCCACATCAACGTCAGCGATGTCAATCGAGAGAATTTCAAAAGCTGTACCGGAGTCTAACCCTTTAGCCAAAACCATTTTCGAAATTGAATCTGGGTTTTCTAGAACGGCTTTATGGGTATCTGACGAACCAATCGTAGAAACAATGCCTTCGCCAACACGGGCAATGATGGTTTCTTCTCCAGCTCCCCCAACCAAACGCTCTATATTCGCCCGTACGGTCACGCGAGCAATGGCCCGAACCTGAATCCCATCTTTTGCCACGGCTGAGATGGCTGGCGTTTCAATGACTTTAGGGTTAACCGAGGTTTGAACCGCTTCAAATACATCGCGCCCGGCAAGGTCAATGGCTGTAGCACGTTCAAAAGTCAGGTCGATATTTGCTTTATCCGCTGAAATGAGGGCGTTTACAACCTTCTGAACTTGGCCACCAGCCAAAAAGTGGGCTTCAAGCTGTGGGGCATCTACCATAATACCGGCCTTGTGTGCGGTAATAAGGGGGCGGATAATGAGAACCGGCGGCACCTTGCGAAGGCGCATACCCATCAAGTCTCGAATAAGCTTTACATGCACTCCCGAAAAATAGGCCGTAACCCACAATCCAATAGGAATGAAATACATGAAGATGATCAAGGACAACATGATGATACCAATCACCATGACGCCAGTTGCGGTCAATAACGTTTCCATATCTATTCAGCTTCCGTTTTGCGATAGTCCCCACTTGCACCACCTGTTTTGGCGAGCAAATGTATGTGACTAATGGTAATGTCTTTTGAGATGGCTTTACACATATCGTAAACCGTCAAGGCGGCTACAGACACAGCGGTTAAAGCCTCCATCTCTACTCCAGTAGGTCCAATACTTTTAGCGAACGAACGAATCTCAAGGGCGTGTTCGTCCGGCAATAAGGTTAATTCTACGTCGATACTTTGAATTAATACAGCGTGGCACAATGGGATCAGACGCGATGTTTCTTTCGCGCCCATGATGCCTGCAATTTGGGCAATCGACACCACATCTCCTTTGCGCAGCGTGTTTTCTTGCACGCGGTTAAACGCCTCATTACCCAAAATCACTTTCCCTATAGCCACGGCAGTTCGTACGGTGTCTGACTTCCCTGACACATCAACCATGTGGACGCCGCCTTCAGGATGTACGTGGGTAAAAGAGGACATATTCGGATGTGTACGTAAAAGGATTACTAGGGATTGTGGTACGAACGATGTGGGTCAGAGTTCAGACCTATCCCCCAATTAAAATCATGGGTCGGTTATCGGACTGAGCGATCTCATACATACCCGCATGGGATGCTTTTTTGCGCGAAAGCGCTTCGTGAATGGCTTCTGCCAATTCGTGATCGGAAGATCCGCTGCGCATCATGTCCCGAAGGCTAACCTCTTGGTTGCCGAACAAACAAACCTTCAATTGTCCATCGGCAGTCAATCGAATTCTATTGCACCCCGAGCAAAAGTGATCGCTCATCGAACTGATAAAGCCTAGCGAACCTTTAAATCCGGGTACTTTCCAGGCTTTAGCTGTTTCTTGTGGTCCTTCGCTCAGCCTTTCGAGATTCGGGTAGGTCTGTTTAATCACGTCAATCATATCGACATAGGACATGAACGATCGGTCGGTCCAGGCATTCCCGCCAAAGGGCATGTACTCTATAAAGCGAATTTCGAGGGGTTCATGCTCTGTTAGGGCTACGAAATCTACCAATTCGTCTTCGTTAAAGCCTTTCATGACGACCGCATTGACCTTAACAGGGTTATACCCCGCCTGCAGAGTAAGCTTTATGGCGTCTAGCACGGTTTCTAGGCCGTCTCTGCGAGTGACTTGTTTAAATTTATCGGCCTTGAGGGTATCCAGCGAAATGTTGAATAACGTCACGCCAGCCCGCTGAAGGGCGTCCAGTTTGTTCGGAAGAAGCAGCCCGTTTGTGGTTATGGCTAGCGACTCAATCCCCGGAATTTTTGCCAAATGGATGGCCAATTCCTCGATTTCCTTACGAATTAAAGGCTCTCCACCGGTTAGCCGAATCTTGGTAACTCCTTTGGCCGCAAACAGTTGGGCCAAGCGAATGATCTCCTCGTAGGTGAGAATATGATCTTTCGGCTTTAGGTCGACG
>JAURGV010000234.1 GCA_030833605.1 Rhodothermales bacterium | reverse complement strand
AGTATACCGGGTTCAGCAAGCTCTGGCATGATAAACCTTGCGGCTGGCCTGTATCAAATCCGTGTAGAAAATGAAAACGGCTGTGAAGCCATTAATAACCAGAATTATACGATTACGCTGAATCAGCCAGATCTAGCCTACATCGATACCATAATTGTTACGCCTATATCATGTTACAACTTGACGGATGGAACCATTGATGTGCGCGCATTTGGAGGTAATGCATTGACGTATAGCATCGATTCTGTGCAGTATTTCCCCACCGGTGTATTTAATAACCTAGGATCCCAAGCCTACTTCCTGGAAGTTGTGGATAGTTTAGGTTGTCCTGTCACTCCCAATTCCCAATCCGATTCTATTTGGGTCAGTGAGCCTGCACCGTTGACCGTTAATCCGATCGTCAATCAATTGCTTTGCCATCATGATTCCACCGGCTTGATTGAGTTGGATATTTACGGAGGAAACCCGAATTTCCAATCCTTCCAGTATGGCTATGATATTGATTGGGACGTAGATACAGCGAGTTTGACCATGCCGATTAACTCAAGCTATTTCTTGCCAAAGAATGATTCTATCTATGGCTTGATTGCTGGAACCTATTATGCTAATATTATCGACTACAAAGGCTGTGGCATTGTCGTTCCCATTGTCGTGAATGAACCAGATCCTGTGGAAGTGAATTCGATTACCATTGTTCCAGTTTCTTGTTATGGATTTGGGGATGGACGCATCTTAGTGAATGCTTACGGTGGCAATTATTTAGAATATGAGTTGACTACTAGCCAGGGTGTATCCCTGACATGGCAGGCCAACCCATTATTCACAGGATTGGACGCTGATACCACATTTGTCACCGTTAGAGATAGTAACTTCTGTGAGGTTACGTACAATACAATCACTCAGAACTACGTGCCACAGCCTGATTCCGCTTATGTCGACTCTATAATCGCTCACGACATTAAGTGTTTCGGCGATAGTACGGGTAGTATTTTAATAAATGCATATGGTGGCAACTTGCTCTCGTACACCATTGACAGTGTATTGACATCAACAAAGTTCTATCCAGGCCTTATTGCAGACACCTTTTATGTTCAAGTGGTCGATAGCAAGAATTGTCCTGTGAATTATTTAAACAATGATTCTACTGTCATTCTTACTGAGCCACCTTTATTACAGATGGAGAGTAACCTTGTTCAAGGCGTTACTTGTTATTACGATACCACGGGCCAAATCGGACACTTCATTACAGGTGGCGTACTCCCTCATACTTTGGTGTTGAACGAACTAGATACGTTAACAAGTACAACATTAACCACCCAACTTTATGGTGGACCATGGTACTTCACCACTTATGATGCCAATGGTTGTGAGGACTCCAGTTTGGTATACATACCAACCACAGACTATGACTGTGATAGTATACCAAACAACGTGGAAGGAGATACCGATTTTGATTTTGATGGTACGCCAAACATGATGGACTTTGACAGCGATGGAGACGGCATAGCGGATATTATTGAGCGTGATTACAACCGCGATGGCATTGTATACGACGACTGTGATAATGACGGTTGGCCAGACTACTTGGACGTAGATCAATGCAATTTCTACATCCCCAACATTGTCACGCCCAACAACGACGGAGATAATGATTACTTCGTAATCCCAGACTTGGACAAGTACCCGAACAACCGCTTGAGTATTTTTGACCGATTGGGCAACATGGTCTTCCAAGAAACGAGTTATGCCAACACCTTCAACGGTATTGCCAACCGCTCTTCTGCTCTAAGTACAACCAATGGACAGCTTCCGATTGGCACCTATTTCTACATCGTAGAAGTTAACGGTGTGCCATTCCAGTCCGGCTATATTTACATCATGCGATGAAATCCATAAAAACGCTTCCCCTCTTGCTCCTTTTGCTCTTATCGAATTTTGAATCGATTTGGGCTCAATCGAGTGTGGGTCTGCGCAATTATATTTTTTCGCCCATAGCCGTCAGCCCTTCCTATGCAGGAAGGACCAATGGTGAATTGAATTTGATCTACAACAACCAATGGGCTGGAATGGAAGGTTCCCCTCAGACGTTCTTGCTGAGCATGGATTTCATGAATGCCTACCGTCTCGGTAGCAATTTTCAAATTTTCAATGATCAAATTGGCCCCATTCGGAATACCTCCTTCAAGATGTCTAATGCGTATCACCTGCAAATGTCTGATATGGATTTCTTCTCTTTTGGTATGCAGTATGGCTTGAATAACTTGGCGATTGATGTCGTAAACTCCAAGTTTTTGGACCCAGAAGACTTCATCATTTTGAATGGCAACATTACGGACTGGTTCTTCAATGTCGATGTTTCCGGCACATACTACAACCCGTGGGGCTACGCTGGCATCACCTTCCGTAATTTGATTCGTACCGACATCCTCATCAACAATTATAGTGCGCGCGGTATGCATCTCTATTTCGGGAGCGAGCGCGAGATGCTCCCCAATTGGGATTTCTCCTATTCTTTCCTGGTGAATTGGATTGAAAATCTACCGGTGGATCCCAACTTGCACTGCTTCTTTAAGTATCGGGATATGATGAGCGTTGGCGCTACCTTTTCGAGAAACAGCATTGGTGCGGCCTACCAGATAACAGCTGCAGATTCCTACAAGCTCTTCTATTCGTTTAATTTCCCCTTAAGTCAGTTGGCCTATTTCACGCGTCAAAATCACGCGGTAGGTATCTCCATCGATATGATTAAACCGAGCAGAATGGTAATCGAAAGCCCTC
Organism: Rhodothermales bacterium; assembly: GCA_030833605.1. Lineage (GTDB taxonomy): Bacteria > Bacteroidota > Rhodothermia > Rhodothermales > UBA10348 > UBA10348. The sequence continues at coordinate 1,028 of JAURGV010000234.1, read as the reverse complement.
TATTCTTCCTATGAGAACTATGCGGTTATATCCCTTTCTCTTGACAGGAATTCTAGCACTTCTGCCAGCAGCACTATGGGGACAAACTCCAGGAGGTTTGCGCTTGGAAAACGAGTTTTTTAACAAATCCGTTAAAATTCGGAAGATTGCCAGCAATGTCGACGAAGCGTTTGGGTTGGCACGGCTCAACCCGGAAACTTTTGTCTTTGTAGGAAAAACGCGTCCAGGTTTCTTTACAAATGCAGATTCGAAGCGGGCAGACTCTTTTTTTAGACTCTTTCAATATGACCAAGTGACCGAAAAGACTAGTCAACTTGCGGTGGATGGTCTATGTGAAATCACCACGAACAAGTACAACATCGGAGGTTTTACCTCCGATCCTGATGAAAAATTCCTTGTAGTGGCTGTCAATGACGCTTCAGATCGTGTACTCACATCAAAAATGGCCCTTTTACACGTGGATTTAAGCATGGGCTTTGCGCAATGCGCCACCTTGCCCTTTGTGAATTCGGACTACAACTATCACCATCCCTTCTACGATATACCCTCTCAACGTTTGTACTTCATCTCAGATATTCCAGGAGGTGTGGGAGGTTATGATGTGTACTTTTCAAAGCGTTTGGGACCTAACACATGGTCAGAACCTATTAATGTTCGGTATATCAACACCCCAAATGACGAGCTCTTTCCAACGACGGATGCACAAGGGAATTTATATTTCTCCAAACTAACCCTTAATCAGGGCTATGACATCTTTATGGTGCCTCCTGGTAAACAGCGGCCTATTCGACTTCTTCACCCATACAACTCCATTTCGGATGATTACGGGTTTATTCAACTAGAAGACAAGAAGGCTGCATTATCCCGTTCTGATAAGAATCGGAAATCGAGCATTTATTTACTCGAAGCGTTTTAAACACTTAGTGTTTTCCAAGTTCCACCCGGCGGTTCAGGGAACGGTTAAAATCCGTATCATTTGGAACCAAGGGGGCTTTTTCCCCTTTTGAGACGGGCTCCAGGATGTTTGG
>JAURGV010000233.1 GCA_030833605.1 Rhodothermales bacterium | reverse complement strand
CAGGCTTCGATCGGGATTGGACATCCAGGGCAAAGTTACTTGGTGTACGTGAGTCGAAACGTATAATTTCGGGTCGCGCCCAGCAAAGCTGGGCGCTCTACGTAGTAATATTCTAACGCGTTATTTACAATGAACGCCACTTCGAACGGCCCGTGCCCACCAGATACTCGAAGATCCAACACTTTCGTGTCGTTCATAATTTCAGCATCGGTAATAAACCGCGCAAAATCGCTCTCAACGCGTTGTGGCTCACTGGCGTAGCGGAAATCAAACCCGGCCCGTAACCCTCTCCAAAAACGGATATCTGAAGAGGCTACTAGTTGGTGACGGGCCCTAAAGGGTAAATCTTCGCCGGTCGCGTCTTCTTCCGAATTCAAAAACGTATATCCAACATCGGCCCGTATTTGCTCGTCGCTGGATTCCCATCCGAATTGGATCTCGGCGCCCAGAATGGAGGCCCCTTCGAGATTAATGAACTGAAACGCCTGTTCAGCAATTACGAGACGAGGTTCAATAAAGCCTTGATAGGTGTTTCTGAAAAGGCTTGCGTCCCATCGCAATCCGCCGAAAAAAGCAGCGGTACCCCGAATGCCAACTTCAATGGATTGACTTTTTTCGGGACGCAATTCCAAGTTTCTGACAATGGGTAGATAGTCCCTGTTGTCGGTAAACCGTTCGGCGAAGGATGGAACCCTAAACCCATGACCCCACGCGGCCCGAATAGTCTGTCCGGGCATCCAACTATATGCTAGGGATAGTTTCGGGCTTAACCGCTGTTCTGATGTTGCCGAATCGATGGAATAGTGATCAAATCGTAAACCGCCGACCAATTGGAGGTCAGGCGTTATTTCGTGTTCAACGTGGGTGAATGTCGCGATTTCAGGTTGCCCTCCTAAATCGTCGCCGTCTGAAGTGACAAAAAACGAACTTTGCGTGGTTATGGCGTCTCTCGAAGCCCCCACAATAACTTGTGTTTCAGGAGAGGGGATCCAGTGCGCCTGTCCTTCCATGCCGTATCGAAAACCAACCGTTCCCTCCGATAAAGCCTTACGTTTTCCTGTTGTATCGTCCAACGGTTGAACCAAACTTCCAAAAACACGGCCTTTCACTTCGTAATAAAATCGGGAAGAGACGAAATGCGTAAATGCGGGGAGGAAACTGATTTGGTTCACGTAATTGTCGGGGGCACCGTTTGGAGAAGATCCTGGAGCTGGCGTTTCTCCGAATGAAACACGTCCTGGGCTAAGCACGTCACGGGCGGAAGCCCAAAAAATGAAATCGTCTTGTTGGCGCGACATCAGGCCCAGCAACGCATCGATTTTGTAGGCTGGGCGAGGCCGAAAGGTGCCTTTTGCAAAGGCGTGAAACACATCTCGACCCGACAGCTCCCTATATCCCGAATCTCTTCGAAACGTGGCATTTGCCCACCAACCCAATCGGGCGGATTCCTTTTTTGCATACGTGGCACCAACTCCCCAAAACGGTCGAAACTCATCGCCGTGTTGCCATCCTTTACGCCATACTTCGTGTCGAACAGGCTCCCATGTCCCAGCAAAAGATCGGACCGTTAGGGTAGGCGTTTCGGGATAGTCTTTGGTAATGACGTTAACAACCCCGCCAATGGCTCCGCTTCCATATAGCGCCGATCCAGGGCCTTTAAGGACCTCAATGCGCTGGATTTCAGAAGCGGGAAGTGCCTCCAGTGGAATCCCATCGGAATCGGCCGACAAAAGGGGCATTCCATCTAGCATCAGCAGAACACGACTGCCGGTATTGTACGCGAAACCGCTCGATCCACGGATGTTGATTTGATTATCCAAAACCTGAATTCCCGAAACCGTTCGAAGCGCATCATCGAGGCCTATTACATTCCTGCGCGACAATTGCTCAGCCGACAGAATGGTAACGCTAACCGGAACAGATAGGGCCGGCTGTTCTCGACGGGATGCTGAAACAACAATTTCATCCGATTCAAAAACTTTTTCTTCCAGCACGAAATCTAACATTACCCGGGATTCTGTTCGCGCATCAATGGTTTTTTGCACGGCGAAAAAGCCAACGGAACTTGCACCCACAATCAGAACCTGCGCGGGGACGTTTTGGAGCACGTAATACCCTTCTGCATCCGTAGCTTTACCAATATCGGTTCCTATAATTATTACGTTTGCTCCCGGTATGGGCGACCCATCTGTCGTCCTGACAAACCCCTCGATGGATTGGCCAAAAACGGAAGGAACGAGAACAAAGAGACCAACTAGAACCGCCCGCGAAGCTTTTATCAAGAGGGAGTATTTCATTGTGACGGAGGGAATACGGGCAGGTTGTCGAAGTCTACAACCAGGTGAATCGTTGTCGTTTCATTGGGCGCAACGGTAAAAATGCCACCGTCATCGGTATATAGTCCGACTGGCCGCCACGATAGGAAATTGTCTTCAAACTGTTGTGCTACACCGGAATACAGGTAAAAGCCTGCTGCTGCTTCCAAGATCTCAAACGAATCGGACGAAACGTGCTTTTGCAAGCCAGAGCTAATGGCCATTTCGTTTAGCTGCAAAAAATCGGACGTGTCTTGTGGCACGAAGCGCATTCCAACAAAACGAAGGTCATGAAGATCTTCCAAAGCTGGCCAGGTACCCACATATTGAATGGTACCCTTGATGGTGCCAGTCCCCGAAAAATCAGGCGGCTCCAGACCGTGGTCGCAACCCCATAATATCAGGAGGACAAGTAGGAGATAACGTGTGTGCTTCATCCCCGTATAGTAGGGTGGTTAAACCATTCGTTCAAGAGGGACAAAAATGAATATGTTTGGAGTGGGCACAAAACGAATGTATATTTGCGCGCCTGCTTCAATGCCCCCCAATTGCACATCGGGCACTTGACTCCCACCGTTTAAAGCCCTGTAAGGCCATATGAAACTCACCGAATTTGAGTTCGACTACCCTAAAAGTTTAATCGCCAAATACCCTATCGAGCCTCGAGATGCGTCGCGTCTCATGGTTCTAAACAGAGAAAAAGGGACGATTGAACATAGATTGTTTTCCGATCTACCAGAATATTTCAATCCTGGGGACGTGATGTTGGTCAACAACACCAAAGTGTTTCCCGCCCGTCTCTATGGTAACAAAGAGAAAACAGGGGCTCGGATTGAGGTGTTCTTGCTGAGAGAGCTTAATTCGGAAAGCCGTCTTTGGGACGTTATTGTAGACCCAGCTCGCAAAATTCGCATCGGAAACAAGCTGTATTTCGACAACGGATTGGTAGCTGAGGTCATCGACAACACCACGTCACGTGGCCGAACCATACGATTCGTTTTCGAGGGTTCTAACTCTGAATTGTATGAGAAAATCGATGAAATTGGCGAAACGCCCATTCCACCGTATTTGAAAAGAGGAGTTGAGCCCGAGGACAAAGAGCGATACCAGACCTTTTTTGCGGAAGAAAGAGGTGCCGTTGCAGCGCCCACCGCAGGACTTCATTTCACCCAAGGATTGGTGAGTAAATTGGGCACACAGGGCGTGGATATTCTTCCAGTCACTTTGCACGTTGGATTAGGTACATTTCGTCCCGTAGAAGTGGAAGATCTGACCAAACACCGGATGGATTCCGAGTTTTATCACGTTACGCCCGATGTTGCTGACCGAACGAATGTCGCTCTGGCCAACCCAGATTGTAGCGTAACGGCCGTTGGAACAACCGTCGTGCGCGCTATTGAATCGAGCCTGTCGGCTGCTTATACCCTAAAGGCGAATATGGGATGGACGGACAAGTTTATTTATCCTCCCTACGACTTCCACATTACGCAGCGCCTTATTACT
>JAURGV010000232.1 GCA_030833605.1 Rhodothermales bacterium | reverse complement strand
TAAAACCCTTTTGACCCATTTCAAGGGTCCGGTTGTTCTCGACGCCGACGCGTTACCGGCTCTAGCGGGACAAAAGGACTGGGTACAAAAAAACAGTGCCGGGAAATGGATATTCACGCCGCACGAGGGCGAACTCAACAAATTGCGCGGCGAATCCCCATCGGAGCAAACAAACCCCGGAATAAGCAGGATAGAAACGGCACGATCCTTCGCGAAAGATTGGAATGTGGTTCTGTTACTCAAGGGATTTCCGACGCTAGTGGCCTTGCCAAGTGGCGCCGTCGTTATTAATGCAACCGGACAAGCATCGGCCGCAACTGCAGGATCCGGCGATGTGTTGGCCGGAGTGATCGCTGGCTTTTTATCGCGTGGCCTCTCCCCTGCTGACGCCGCAATATGCGGAATTCATGTAGCCGGAACAGCCACCGATTTATACGTTGAAGAAAACGCCCCCGGAACCATGATGGCCGGCGATATTTTGAGCTTCATCCCCCGCCTGCTGTCTGAGTTGTAAGGAATAGCTGCTCAGGGTTGTAACCGCGAACTGATCCGTATCTGTACTCATTCATGCATCGAACTCGGCTTTTCTTTTGGCTAGCGATAGTTTGGACCTTGGTTATCGTTGTCGGACTAACTCTTCCAGGTAAATCGCTACTGGCAGGTTCTCTGTTCGAATTTGACAAAGCGATTCATTTCGGGTTGTTTTTTGTGCTCACCCTGCTCTGGCTGGAGGCGTTGGCTATAGGACGCATAAGCCGTGCGCTGCCGATTTTTGCCGCCATAGTCGTTTTTTCTTTTCTGTCTGAAGTCTACCAGCAGCTGCTCCCTTTTGAACGAACAGCAGATGTGTTTGACGCGGTGGCGGATTCTATTGGCGCAGCAGTCGGATTGGCCACATGGGGAATCGCGCACGCGTATTGGCCCCTAAAACAGTCCCAAAAAAATTAATTTGGGATCAGCGGGCAACTCTTGCATCAATGCTCGGTCTTATACGTGGTATTCGGTAAAACCCAAGAGAAATAGATTTTAGACTGCAGGGTCCATTTTTTTCACTTTCGATTTTACAGAACTTACCGTATAATTACAGTTCGGCCTAATTTCGGGTCGAGGTGGAAGCCGAAAGGCAATTAAACTAGCGCCCCCCACAGCATTATGGCACTAAGAAAAACAGACAAAGCGAATCTTCGCCAGCGTTATCCGCTATTTGTGCAGACCGGAATGGTCATCGCACTAGGGCTCCTTATTGTAGCCTTTAGATTGGATTTACGTGTTGAAGAAAATTTTGAAGTCGCTCTGACGGATCAAGAAGTGGTCCAGATGGAGGAAATTATTCAAACAGCACAAGTAGAGAAACCACCTCCACCACCCCGTCCACCGGTCCCTGTTGAAGTGCCGGACGATGAGGTTTTGGAAGATGACGAATTGGATCTAGACATGTCCTTGGACATTGACGAAGTTCCAGATCTACCTCCTCCTCCGCCCCCAAAAGCGGAAGAAAAAGAAGAAGAGCCAGAAATTTTTGTGATTGTTGAACAATCTCCAGAATTGATTGGTGGTCTTCCTGGTCTCCAGAAAAAAATTAAATACCCTGAAATCGCGAAAAAGGCGGGCGTTGAAGGACGTGTATTCCTTCAGTTCGTAGTTGATGAGCAAGGCAACGTGCACGATCCTATCGTTACCCGTGGTATCGGTGCTGGTTGTGACGAAGAAGCCATTCGCGCCATCTTGGAAGCTAAATTCAAACCAGGAAAACAGCGCGGTAAAGCAGTGAAAGTGAAAATGTCACTGCCTATCACCTTCCGATTGAAATAATCGTTGCGCCAAATGGGTTAGACGTTAATAGTGGTTCGGCGAGCGCAGCTCGCCGAACCACTATTCTTTTCTGCCAACGCTAAAACTTCAATTTAATACGTTATTGAAGTTGGAGTAGCCGCCTATCTACACCGCATTTATACTGGAAACCCGTTCGAGTCCCGTGGAACCCAATAGACATAACGATCAGCTTGACACCGTTGTCGATCAATTATTGAGAGACAAGGACTTTTTATTGTCCAACGAGATCAAGCACAAGGCGGACGAATTGAACCAACTGCTGGTTCAAGCGAAACGACATAAACTAAAAGTGGAGCTATCCACCACCAACCTTGACACCCATTCAGGCCAACAGGTTGCGTGGGTTGATGTTAAGATCTTCAAAGAGATCTAAAAGTCGTTTCTAAAAACAGATCCATCTTTCATTACGAACACCACATCCCAGACCGCTTTGATGTTGGTGGTGGGGTCCCCTTTTACGGCCACTAAGTCCGCCAAAAGCCCTTCTTGGATTCGGCCGACCCGTTTATCTAAATGAAACGTAGTCGCGTTTAACGATGTAGCTGCTTGCATCACGGCGAGGGGCGACATGCCGTATTCAACCATAAGGTCCATTTCCCAAGCGTTTTTGCCGTGTGTGTACACGCCAACATCGCCGCCCATGCCGATCTTGACGCCGCTTGCTAGTGCTTGTTTGACAAGTTCTTTTTTAACCGCGATGCGATTCGGAGTGGGGTCAACACCCTTTTTCCATCCGGAATACGAAGAAATAGCTTCAACGGCGGCCAACGTAGGATACCAAACTACTCCGTTCTCACGCATTGCGTCAAAAATTTCTACGGTTGCACCATCCCCGTGTTCGATGGTCTCCACTCCTGCGGCAATGGCTCGACGCATTCCTTCTTCCGTTCCAGCGTGGGCTACCAAAGGACGGCCACTACTTGCAGCCGTTTCGCGCATCAAGGTAAGTTCATCCTTGGAAAAAGTGGCCATGGCTTCACCGTTTGGCCCCCAGCGATAGTCGGCGTACACCTTAATAAAATCGGCCCCTTTACCAATCTGATCTCGCGTAACGCGAAGCAAGTTATCGACGCCGTCGGCTTCTTCCGCACCAAGAGGAACGGTTACATCAGCATGAAATCCTTTGGGTCCATAACTACCTGTTGCAACAATAGCCCGGCCAGCCACCAACATACGCGGTCCTGGAACCACACCTTTTTGTATGGCTTCCTTCAACCCTACATCGGCATAATCAGCGCCCTCCGAACCCAGATCTCGGACGGTGGTAAAGCCGGCCCACAAGGTCTCACGCGCGTGAACTACGCCTCGCGCTACGCGCTCGGCCGTTGATTCTTTCAATACCTGATCATTCCACGACGTTTCATTGTACGGATGCAGCAGCAGGTGTGAATGGCCTTCGATGAATCCCGGAGATAGGGTGGTTCCGGCTAGTCGTATTTCGGAATCGGCTTTTTTATTGGTCTTAGGGCCCACATACGTGATAAAGCGACCTTCCACGTGCACCACCCAGCCCTCGTGCACCGTCTCCCCATCAAAAACCCGGTCGGGCACCAACAAAGTTGACTGTGCCGAAGCATGTTGAAGGGGAAGGCTCAAAAACAGAAAGCCCAGTAGTATAAATCTTCCGATCATTCGAATGGAACGCATAGGACGCACTCTACTTTAGCAACGTGGCTCATGCACGCTCGACCCACAACAACGTGATCGTCTAGAAACATGAGAAAATGAATGGGAAGAATAGTAGCTAAAAGGACTGCATTCAAGTACTCTGTAGTTTAGAATTCAAATTGGTACCTTAGATTCCACTTTCGAACATTTTGTCTAGCCACCGCATCCCAATTTTGTCCATGTCTTACGATATCAACCGGATCCGCGCCGAATTTCCTTCTCTAACTGTTACCGACAACGGCGTCTCACGTGTTTACTTTGACAATCCGGGTGGAACCCAAGTCGCCAAACGGGTCATTACCCGGATGACGGACTACTTTATCAATTTCAACACGAATCATGGAGGATCCTTTCTTACATCCAGGTTGA
>JAURGV010000231.1 GCA_030833605.1 Rhodothermales bacterium | reverse complement strand
ATGGGCGGCGAGCACAGCCCCAGGTAGGTGCCTCGAAGGGCCGGGTCGACGCCCGGGTGCATCATTGAAATCCCTTTGACGTGGGTCTCGTAGATGATGGTTTCTTTCCACGGAATAGCTGGTCTACTCGAGTTCGCACCCCGCTCGGCCTTAACCACACGTCCCAGTGGCGCTACAGCAGCCGAGTCCACCGGACTAAACGTTGCGTCGTCTTGCTCCACATAGCCCAGCAAGTCGGAATGCCACTTTGCAGGGCGGCCTAAAAGCTTCGCATACGGGTCCAGAAGGACTTTATTGCGATTAAACCGGTGCCCTGATTCGGGATTAAAGGGGCCGTCTACCCGGTATCCATAAAGCTGTCCTTCCTCAATGCCCTTGACACAGCCATGCCAAATAGAACCCGTACGTTCTTTTAATTGAACTTCGACGGAGGCCACTTCGGATTCCGGGGAATCGAAAAAACACAACGTAATGGCCGTTGCATGGGCACTAAAAACCGAGAAGTTGACACCGTTTTCGGTAATAGTAGCGCCGAGAGGACTTGGATGGCCTGGTAGAAGAATCAAGGAGGGAAGGGAAAAGGAATTATTTTTTTGGACCGGGGGAATATAGCGCGCTTTCCAACTCGATCGTCTGGAAATTAATGATAAAAATGACTCGAGAAGGACACACGCTACCCAACGATCCCTTAATTTGAAGGCGTATAAACGGAATGTAAATGCCCAAGATATCATCGTTCGATCTGCATTTATGGGGACAAGGGCGTCTTTTTGAGGCGTACAAAACGTTTGGAGCGCATCCCAATAAGAATGGGACGTGGTTTCGGGTGTGGGCGCCTAACGCTTCTTACGTATCTGTAATCGGCGATTTTAACGATTGGAATCCTTCTTCCCATCCCATGAAGCGGGTCGGATCGGGTTCGGCGTCCGTTTGGGAGGTGTTTGTTAGAGGCGCACGTCCCGGTGCTAACTACAAATACCGCATCGGCAGGGGGAATGGATTTCAGGACAAAACGGATCCGTTCGCGCACCAAATGAAGCCACCGGCATACGGCGGGAGTGCCCTCGAGGGATTATCCAGCATTGTAACCAAGGAATCGTTCGATTGGACGGATGAGGCTTGGCTCGGATCAAGAAAAGGGCCAGAATCACTCCGCGAAGCGGTTTCTATCTACGAAGTTCACCTTGGATCTTGGCGACAAAAAGAAGACGGTTCGTTTTTTTCCTATCGCGAGATCGCGCAGCCGTTGGCCGATTACGCCAAAGACATGGGTTTTACGCACGTCGAACTGCTTCCGGTTCAAGAACATCCGTTTTATGGCAGTTGGGGTTATCAGATAGTAGGTCCTTTCGCTCCAACCTTTCGATATGGATCAGCGGCGGATTTTAAGTATCTCATTAACCTGCTGCACCGCAATGGATTAGGCGTAATTCTGGATTGGGTGCCCGCCCATTTTGCCACGGATCCACAAGGACTCGCTAATTTTGATGGGGGTCCATTGTTTGAATACACCGACCCCGTAATGCGGCACCATCCCGATTGGGGGACCTTGGTTTTTGACTATTCCAATCCCCAGGTCCAAAACTATTTGATTGCCAACGCGCTGTATTGGCTCGACGAATTCCATGTAGATGGGCTTCGGTTTGACGCGGTGGCCTCTATGCTTTACCGAGACTACTCGCGGAAAAAGTGGACTCCCAATGCGTTCGGTGGACGGGAAAACTTAGAAGCGGTGGACTTCTTAAAACGCGTAAATGAAACGGTTTTCAGCGCTCATCCCACGGCCAATATGATTGCTGAAGAATCGACCGCGTGGCCCGGTGTTTCGCATCCTACCTATTCCGGCGGGCTTGGCTTTTTGTATAAATGGAACATGGGGTGGATGCACGATACGTTTCAGTTCTTCAAAGAGGACCCGGTTAATAGAAAATATCACTACCACGGATTCACCTTCCCCTTGGTCTATGCGTGGTCTGAAAACTACATCCTATCCCTCTCTCACGATGAAGTCGTGCACGGGAAAGGCAGCCTTTTCGGCAAGATGCCGGGTGACGATTGGCAAAAGGCAGCCAACTTGCGGCTATTGTTTGCACACATGTTCGGTCATCCGGGCAAAAAGCTACTTTTTATGGGGATGGAGTTTGGACAGGGCCGTGAATGGAGCCACGAACGCGGCCTCGACTGGTGGCTGTTGGATAAACCCGAGCATCAAGGCATTCAAGCATGGGTTCGAACGCTAAATGCGCTCTATGCTTCTTCGGACGCACTTACAAACGAGCATCCTGACGGATTTGAATGGATAGACTACCAAGACACGCAGAGCACAACCGCTTCTTACGTTCGTAAATCGGAGAGCGAATTATTGGTGTTTGTGTTCAATTTTACCCCGATTCCTCGCGACAATTACCCTGTGAACCTGCCGTCGGAAGGGAAGTGGGAAGTGGCGCTCAATAGCGACGACTTTGCCTACGGCGGTAGCGGCGTGGGAGGGCTTCAGGATTCGGATGAAAAAGGGAGCACAGAAGCGTTAAAAAGAACGCAAGAACGAAAGAGCACCCAGCGTTTCTTAAATCTGCCCCCATTAGGTGTTTTGGTGCTTCGATTGAACCTACGGAATCCCTAAAAACTTATGTGTTTGAAGGCTTAGACGCCATTTTGGGTGATGTAAGCAATACATAATGGCTTCCCGCGTAAACCGATCCTGATCCGGCCCATCCATGGGCTGTAGGAAGAAATGCTTGAATTTTAGTTCGCTAAACCGATCTGGCGGCGCTTTTTCTTGATACCACACGAGCTTTAGTTCATCCCCGAAATTCTGAATCATTGGGGCGTCCGATTTAGGGGAAACGCAAATCCAATCAATTCCTTCAGGCGCTTGAACCGTCCCGTTGGTTTCGACGGCAATTTCGAAGTCGAGGCGATGCATTTCATCAATCAATGCCGCATCTAATTGCAAAAGCGGTTCACCGCCGGTGCAAACGATAAAGGGGTTCGCGCGATGGGGTTTAGCGGAGCTGTGAGGGCCTTTTTGGGCGATGGCGTCTTCAACAAGGACGCCTTCCACAAGAGTGCTTTCATCCCAAACACGTCTAATGTGAGTGGCTAAGTCAGCAGCAGTTTTAAATTTGCCGCCGTTTGGGCCATCCGTGCCCACAAAATCCGTGTCACAAAACGTGCAAACCGCTTTAGAACGGTCTTCTTCGCGCCCGGTCCACAGATTACACCCCGTGAAACGCACAAATACGGCGACCCGTCCTGTGTGAAACCCTTCACCCTGGAGCGTGCAATAAACTTCTTTTACGGAATAAGCCATGTTTGAACGATTTCCTAAGCCCTTCACTTTTTTCAGCAGTAGTTTTGCCTCAACGCCGAAGTCTATTAAAATATCCTGTGTACCGTCATGCAAATTAAAGGAAATACATTTTTAGTAACGGGTGGTAGCTCAGGCCTTGGCGCCGGCACCGCTGAACGGTTGGTCGAACTTGGAGCACATGTGGTCATTGCCGATGTGAACGAAGCGGCTGGAAAGGCAAAAGAAGCCGAATTAGGGGCGAATGCACGGTTCATAAAAACAGATGTAACCAGCGAAGAAAGTGTATTGGCGGCGATTGCACTCGCCAAATCAGCTTTTGGAGGCTTACAAGGCGTTGTTAATTGCGCCGGTATCTTGATCGCTAAAAAAACAGTGGGTCGTGATGGCGCACACGACTTGGCCAGTTTCGCAAAAGTGATCCAGGTGAACCTGGTCGGCACCTTTAATGTGATCCGCTTAGCAGTCGCTGAAATGTCGAACAATGCCCTTAATGAAGAAGGGGAGCGCGGCGTTTTGATTAACACCGCTTCGGTAGCCGCCTACGACGGACAAATGGGGCAAGCCGCGTACTCCGCTTCAA
>JAURGV010000230.1 GCA_030833605.1 Rhodothermales bacterium | reverse complement strand
TTCCAATTCCATAGGCGATCATCACGCCGGGTGCCATTGCATCGGCAATTCTGCCCACAGAAAGTCCTTTTTTGCGGACGTAATACACCACGGATAATCCGCCGACAATCATACCACCGTAAAACGTAAATCCTCCGGTGGAAAAAATCATGCTTCCGGGAGAACGAAAAAACGCATCCAAGATTTCAAGGATGTGAAACACTTTCGCCCCAACAAATCCCATCCCGATGATCAAAAGCGTAATGGTGCCGACGATAAATGATGGACTTACGTCAACCATTTTCTTGCGTCCTTTTTTGGTGCTGCCTTCTTCCGGAATTTTGACACTTCCAATTAAACCAGACCCATACATGCGATCCAATTCTTTTTGCAGAATCCAGGCGCCGAACATCGCGCCAGCGGCCACCATAAAACCAAACGAATAGATCGGAAACGGAAGAGAGAATCCGAGAAAGTCAGGGAATAGATCGCTTATTCGTGGATACATACCGGTAGGTTTTGCGAGTGACAGAAGCTAATTGTATCGCCCTAGCTTGTTCGCGAGCATCGCGCTTTGTGCTAACGCTTCAACTCGTTGGCTAGTTGGTCGAAGGATACGGTTTTTTGAGAACTTTGGTCCATGTCTTTTACCTGTGCCGTTCCGCTTGCGAGCTCTTCGTCACCCACGATCACCATAAACCGTGCATTTTGACGATTCGCTTCTCGCAACTGGGCCTTCATGGACCTCCCTTTGAGGTCGTACGCAACATCGAGTCCCAGATCCCTAAGTGAACGAGCTGTGGGGAACGTCCAGTTTATGGCCGCATCGCCCATTGCCACTAAAAAAGCATCGAGACGCGTTTTTTCCCCACCCGATAAGTTGGCCGCTTCAAGAGCCATTAACAGTCTTTCCATGCCAGCGGCAAATCCAACTGCAGGAATGACTTGTTTGGCGCCAAGCTCTGTCGACAGCAAGTCATAACGACCTCCTCCCGCTAACGAACCCTGTGATCCTAACGTGTCGCTTTCAATTTCAAAGGCCGTTCGAGAGTAATAATCGAGGCCACGGACTAAAAACGGATCATCTACATACTTAATGCCGACCGCATCCAGATACGCTTTCACTTCGTTGTGATGTGCCTTGCTCTCTTCGTCGATATAATCGGCCAGCTTAGGAGCTCCAACCAACAACGACTGTTCTTTTTCGCTTTTGGTATCCAAAATCCGCATGGGATTCGACTCTAAACGATTTCGACTTACTTCGCTAAGCTGATCGGCAAAAGGGGTAATGAATTCAATTAAAGCTTGTTTATAGCGGGGTCGACTTTCGGCGTCTCCAAGAGAATTCAACCGAATGGTGAAATTGTCCAGCCCCAATGCACGATAAATATCGACCGCACAAACAATCGTTTCCGCGTCAGCTCGGGCATCCGATGCTCCAATTATTTCCAATCCAAACTGGTGAAACTGTCTATATCGACCTTTTTGAGGCCTTTCCGCTCGAAAACAAGGGCCAATGTAGTACAGGCGCTGAACACCTCCTTTTTGATCCAAGTGGTGCTGTTGGTACGCCCTCATCACCGGCGCCGTCATTTCTGGACGCAGCACATAATTGGTATTCCCACGTTCGAACGCGAACATCTCTTTGGAAACAATGTCCGTAAGCTGGCCTACTCCGCGCGATATTAACTCGGTTGGCTCCAAAATGGGGGTGCGAATTTCTTCAGCACCATAGGCCTGCATAACCTTTCGAATGGCTTGCTCTACACGTTGCCAGTCTCGAGAAGGTGCAATGGTATCTCCACCGGAAGTTTCTCCATCGGGTAGAATATCGAACGTTCCAGAAATGGATTTAAATGAACTCATAGATCAGAAAATTACGAACCTGAATTAGGATCGTCATACTCAGAAAGGATAGAAAAAAGGACTTCAGGACTAGACGCATTCAAGACTTGTTTACGCACTTCATCTTGATTCATGATGCGCGAGACTCGGCTTAAAATACGAACGTGCATTGATTTGGCATCCGGTTTGCCGACCAGCAAAAATGCAATTCGGACGGGTTCATTATCTAATGACCCAAAATCCACAGGATTCGCGGTTGTCACCAACGCGGCAATCATTCCCTTGACTGCTACCGTTTTCGCGTGTGGTAACGCCAAACCCTTACCCACACCCGTCGACATCATTTTTTCCCGAGCCAACACGGCTTCTTCGACTTCTTTAGCATCAATCACAGAGGGATGATTTGAAATCATTCCCACCATATGACTAATCAAGGCCTCTTTGTCGGAAGCATCCAAGTTTACTGAAATATGGTTAATATGTAGTAAGGACGCGAGATTCACGACGGGGACATCTGCCGGGTTAGTGTAAGGGGGTAATCTAGTGACAAAATTGGGCTGGAAAAGGCCTTATAATCCCGAGAACAACGAAATTTAGTCGAGTTTTAGAGGATGTCAAACTTTCCAAGCTTCTCGACAACGTGAGTCATGTCGGGTGGCAATTCAACTTCGAAATCCATGTCTTGGCCCGTCCGAGGATGTTTAAATCCCAAAGAACGAGCATGCAGCGCCTGCCGAGGGAGTTTTATAAACAGATTTCTGTAGAATGCTTTTCGCTGCCCTTCATCTTTACCGTATCGGATTCGATCTCCGCCGTACACCGTGTCGCCAAATATGGGATTTCCAATATGGGCGGCATGTACTCGAATTTGGTGGGTCCTGCCCGTTTCTAACCGGAATTCAACCATGGCGCAGTATCCAAATTTTTGGACCACGGAATAGTGCGTTATGGCTCTTTTCCCTGTGGTTTGATTTCTTGTCGATTGATTTCCTAGCGCTTTTTCGCCAATTACAGCCACTTTGCGACGATCTTTCGTGTCTCGACCCAAAATCGTGTCAATGGTGGACGATTCGGGGGTAGGGATGCCCCATACAATGGCCTGATACCGCCTGCGAGTGGTTCGATTCATAAACTGTTTCGCCAGAGAAACGTGCGCGACATTGTTCTTGGCGACGACGAGTAACCCGCTAGTGTCTTTGTCCAGACGGTGAACAATACCCGGACGTAACACTACGTCTCCATCGAATCGAGGGCTCGCGTTGATCGTGGATAGATTTAGGGTGTTCTCTTCGCCATCATCTGCGAAGTCACCATCTTCTGCGAAGTCACCATCGTCATCGGGGTCGGACTCTTCTTCCTCTGCATCATCCAGGACGATAGAATCTCCGCCTACATGGAATAGCAGTGCATGAACCAGCGTGCCTGAGCGGTGGCCGTACGCAGGATGGACCACCATTCCTGCCGCTTTGTTGACCACTAAGAGATCATCATCTTCGTAAACAATATCCAGAGGAATGTTTTCGGGGACGATTTCCATGGGCGGGGCTTTGAGAATCGTACACACTATATGATCTCCTGCCTGCACCTTGTACGATGATTTTGTGATCACTTGGGATCCCACCACCACCAATCCATCCTTTATACCTTTTTGAACGCGGGCTCTCGTCGCGTTCTGGATTTTCGAGGTTACATACAAATCCAAGCGTTCATTTTCCCTGTATCCAGGGGGAACGTCGAACGTTAGTTCTGTTTCAATTTTTTGGGGTTCGCTCATGACTGTAACATACAAAAACGCGGGAGTCTAGACTATTTTCGAGGACCGATCAATTCGTACGCTCCCAGCGGCGTCTGGCGAATAATTCCATCACATTCCAAGAACAGTAGCGCACTCCATAACTCGTCGCCAGCGTGCTCTAGTTTTACGTTGATGGTGTCCATGGACACGGGTCCCGATTGAAGAAGGGATACGATGCTGGATTCAAGAACGGATTGGGGTTCACGACCGAGACCACGGCCTGTCCGTCCCACTTTTTCTTCCCTTTCAAGTTGGGTTGAACTCGGTGAAAGTGTTCCAGATTGCACCAAAAGGTCT
>JAURGV010000022.1 GCA_030833605.1 Rhodothermales bacterium | reverse complement strand
TCAGGAGCCGATTCGCGTGGAGAGCCTGCCAACCTAAATGGCCGTGGACAGAGTTACGGAAGAATTAGCGGCGATGAAACGGAGCCGACATTGATGTATGCAGCCAATTACGGCGGCAATATGTACGGTTTCCAAACGTATCAGAAAGCGCCATTGATGCTCGCGATGCTGGGTGGCCTGGCAGGAGATGAAGCGGTTCAAGCTGCCATGAGCAAATACACCCACGAGTGGGCGTTCAAACATCCATCTCCGTGGGATTATGCCTTTTTCATGACCAATGAGCTCAAAATGGACTTGGGTTGGTTTTGGAATTACTGGTTATTCACTACGGAATCGGTTGATGGATCGCTCCAAGAGGCGTCTGCCACTCCGAACGGGATGAAAGTGGTGGTCCGTCAGGATGGACAAATGCCTTCACCGGTCGTTTTGCGCGTTGAATTCGCGGAAAGTGGACCACTGAGCCCATCTATGGGGAATGCAACCATGGTTGACGAAAAAACGGTAGACATCACGTGGCCTGTCGATGTCTGGTTTGGCGGCGAAAAAACGTTTGAAGCCGAACTCACTTTTGGCAAACGCGCCATCGCTACAATCACATTAGATCCGGAAGGACGTTTCCCCGATAGCGATCCTTCGGATAATGTTTGGAAGAAAAAGTAGGGTCTGGTTTTCTAGGTCGAACCGAGACGTGCGGTTCGCTCGATAATGAAGAGGGGGCTCGGCTTTTAGCCGAGCCCCCTCTTATTATGAACCCTTACTAAGAGCCCCACTTTGCCACAACCGATTCGACCTGAGTGCGAAACGCTTCTTCATGGCGTTCTTTAAACTCGGCCCAGGTGCTCAGCGAGTGCATATCTTTCATCCGGTCGGGAAATAGAATGCCATCGAGATGATCCATTTCATGCTGGAACGTTCCTGCCGTAATGCCTTTGACCTCCATGGTGAACGGTTTGCCGTCTCGGTCCAACGCGTCAATGCAAATGTGCGGACAGCGCGGAACGCGCCCCCTCAAATCGGGAATGGAAAGGCATCCCTCGAAGTTATCGAATCGTTCGTCCGTCAAAAATTTCAGACGGGGGTTCACGCAAACCGTTAAGGGTGCCTCCGGCTTGTACGGATACCTCGGATTGTCTTTGACTTCCACCACAAAAATGCGAAACGGCTCACCCACCTGGGGCGCGGCGATTCCTGCGCCATTGGTATGCCGCTTCGTTTCAATCAGGTCGTCAATAAACGTCTGAAAATCCTCGTCCAATAGGCGGTCTTCTGGGACTTCTACACAGATATCCCTTAGGATAGGATTCCCGATATGCGTGATTTCTAGAACCATACTGAATGGGGGGCCACTATTCTTTGAATGAATTAATGGTTGCTTTCAAAGCCGCAAAGTCGATGGGCTTAGATACATAACCATCACACTTCAGATCGGCCGCTTTTCCTCGGTAATCGTCGTTGTCATACGCCGTCATCATACATACCGGAAGCGGTGGTGGGTCCGATTTGATCCGTTCAAGCAATTCCAATCCGGTCATTCCGGGCATATTGATGTCCGAAAGCACTAATACAACATCGGTTTTACCGTGTTCGTGAAGCTTTTGAAGCGCTTCTTCCCCTGAAAAAGCAAACAGGAGGTCAATGTCGCCACTCGCCAATTCAGGTCGGAATCGCATCCGAAACAACGGTGCGACATCTTTTTCGTCGTCTGCAACTAAAATTTTCATAACGTTTCTGGGTAAAAAGGATGTCCTGTAATTTCCATATTATTGCCAGAAGATGCGAGTCTTTAATCCTTCATCGCAAAAAAACAACCGCATGTCCGACGTAGGAACCGTTACACAGCTCTTAAACGCCGCCCAATCGGGCGATTCAAAGGCTGTGGACCGACTCTTCCCTCTTATATACGACGAACTTCGGCAAAGGGCTCACCGCCAGCGGATGGGGTTTGGTGGGCATGCAACAATGAACACCACAGCCATTGTTCACGAAGCGTATTTCAAACTCGCTCAAGGGGATGGTGCGGGATGACAAAGTCGCGCTCATTTTTACGCCGTAGCTGCCAAGGCTATGCGACACGTATTTCTAGACTACGCGAAACGAAAAAAACGAATTAAGCGAGGCGAGGGTATTGAGTCCCTTTCCATTGATGCCACGGGAGCTTTTGAACTTAAAGATCGACTCAATGAAGAAGAAGCCGATCATATTTTGGCTTTAGAAGGTGCTTTGGCACACTTGGCGCGCTCTAACGAGCGCGCCGCTCGCGTGGTAGAATGTCGTTTTTTTGGTGGCATGACGGTTGAAGACACCGCCTCCGTACTGAATCTCTCCTCCGCGACCGTAAAACGAGATTGGATGCTCGCCAAAGCACTGCTTTTTCAATCCATGGAGGCCAACACATAACATGCAGGACTCCCATCAGGACGAGCTTTCAAAGGATCTGGAAGAATTCGTCGAACTATCCCCAGACCCTGTCCAGCATGGGATGCGGTGGATCCGGTTTTTTCGGATACGGGAGTCCAAAAAGTGCCAGGTCTTCTGGAATGTCTTGAATATCAAAAATGGACCAGAACTTGAAGGTGTCCTCGTCAGCCTCCTGCATCAGACCCACTTCTACGGCGCTATCTCCGTACAGAGAACCCACCTCCATCCTGATCTGCTTGACCACTTCGACGAGGTCAGATGGATCGTTCATCTCGCCCGTGACACGGCGTATGCGCTCCAGTGAAGCTTCAATTTCCAACTCTCGATTCGCTCGATAAAGCTCTTCGGTACGAGCCGCCACTTCTTTTTCTAGCTTTGCCGCCCGCGCTTTCATCGCATCCATCGGTACCGATTTTCCTTCGGCCTGATCATACCACGGAATGGAGGTATGCCACTGCGAAATCAGCCACTTTCCTTCTGCATTTTTCCTCAGGCTGGTCGAAAGTCGCATGTCAATGGGCGGCAACGCGTCCTGACCCAAAACCGTTATTACGGCTTGACTACTGATACTTACAGCGTCCTTCGATAGAACCGAAACCTTGGGTTGAATAAGGTCAATGGCCAAACCACCTGGCATCTGCTCAATTTCTCGCTTCAAAAAGAGCCCAAACTCCTCTTTGCTGTTGGCAGATTCGTCCGGTCCGGTGCCCATGGCGACCACATCATCGTCAACGAGGACGATCGCGTTTTCAAACGCATCTGGCGTACGAGACGTCCACATGTCTTTAAAATGAAGAAGCGCAGCCAGTGCTTCTTCCGCAATTTCTTCTAATTCCGGTTTCGAAATACTCATTAGATCGCAATTTTGACGTCGTCAGTCTACAATACGACATTTCCACAAAATCGGGCTCGTGATGTAGGGAGGAATTTGAAGTCGAGTCGCTCAATCCCATACGACTCCGTCCTTTATCAATCGATTTGGGCGACTAGGAACCTTAAAAAAACCGGTCGTACCTTCACGTAACTGTTCCTACCATGATTTGGATCGAAGCCATGAAACGCCTCCTCATACTCGCCCTATTTTTTGTTTCCACCACAGCTTTTGGGCAACATCTTCAAGTCGGAAAAGCGTTATCAGGCTCTCTAACCGCCGATTCGAAACACACGTTTACCTTCGACGCCCAGGAAAACTACTTCGTGTATGGGTATGTCGACCAGCTTACGGTCGACGTTTTGGTTAAAGTGATGGACCCGGACGCAGCGCTATTAGGTCAATTTGATGGCCCAGATCGCGGACCCGAGGCCTTCCAGATATCGCCTAAAAAAGATGGGGTTTATACGGTAGAAGTGACCTCGTTTGAAGGCGCGGAAGGTGATTTCACCATTTTACTCGTCGCTTCGGAGCCTAAGGCCAAGGACCCCAAGAAGTTAGTGGATCAACTAATGAAGCCGTTTTCATCCAAAACAGGGCCTGGTGTCTCTATTTCAGTCCTTAAAGAAGGCAAAATAGTGCTCGCCAAAGGATACGGCATGTCCAACCTGACCTACGGCGTGCCCATGACCGAAAATTCCGGCATGAGTGTAGCTTCGGTCTCCAAGCAGTTCACGGGCATGGCCATCATGTTGCTAGTAAACGAGGGGAAGGTGGCTTTGGACGATGATGTGCGTAAACATCTTCCCGAGTTGAAGGATTTTGGCCAAGTTGTGACCATCAGAAACATGCTGAACCACACATCGGGGTATCGCGAAGTCCTAAATTTCTTACCGATGGCGGGATGGCGTTTCACCGATGCCATGGATAAAGACGAACCGTTCGAAGTGGTCAATCGACAGGTTGCCTTACAGAATGAACCGGGCGCTGAATACAATTATAATAATACCACGTTTATGCTTTTGGCCCGCTTGGTGGAACGCGTTTCGGGCCAAGATTGGACCACATTCATGACCGAACGCATTTTCATGCCACTTGGTATGAACAATACGACAGTCAAAGTGCAGCGGGGCCAAGTTATTCCAGGAAGTTCACAGGGGTACGCACCCGCAAAAGGAAGTGGATTTGTTTACGTCACTGATTTTGCATCCGCATACGGCGCCAGTGGGGTCAATTCCACTGCGCTCGATATGACGAAGTGGATGTTGAACTATTCCAACTACACGGTTGGAGGAAAATCGGCCATCGAAGCCATTGCCGCTTCCGGAATTCTTACGAGCGGCGATTCCACCTTTTATGGGCTCGGCCTTTCTTCTCGAAAATGGAGAGGTCAACAACTTTACACACACACTGGTGGCGAAACGTCACACCGGACCTTCTTCGGGTATATGCCCGACATCAAATCTGGTCTATTTATCTCCAGTAACCACCCCGGCTACGGCAATGGCATGTGGACCGACATTGCGGTTGCCTTTTTTGGTGAGTTTTTAGAGCCCGAAAAGCCGTCGGAAGAACAAGAAGAACCGGAGACCAAAGAAGCCGCGACGAAGCCAACCCCTGCCCAAATGGAGGCTATCGCAGGCAGGTATCAGTTCATCGGCGCCCCGCTGCAGATTGTTTATTCAATTGAAGATGGGAAAATGTTTGCCCAGGCTACGGGACAGCCGAAATTTGAAGTCAGTGCCACGAGTGACTCCACGTTTACATTTGTAGGCGTTGCCGCTTCGGTAACTTTCCATTTCGAAAAAGATGGATCGGTAAAACGCGCCACGCATCATCAAGGCCCCAACTCTCCGATGGAGAAATTACTGGACGCCCCCATCACACCAGAAAAGTTGATGGAATACGAAGGCGTTTATTACTCGGCCGAATTGGAAACCCGCTACACCTTAAAAATAGTAGATGGTAAATTGATGGCGCATCATCGCTGGTATAAGCCTTTCGCATTTACCCATTCCGGTAAAGAAAATTTCGCTGGGGGACGATGGTTTGTTGGCGTAGTTGAGTTTGATCGCGACCCAAGCGGCGCCGTTTCCGGCTTCACGGCAGGAAATGGAAGAACCCGTGGCGTGTGGTTTCAAAAGCAATAATTCCCGACCATATTGTGGATATGTTCGGGAAAGTTAGGCCCGAAATGACTTGTTTAGGCCGTACTTCGATAGTATTATTTCTCCTTTTTCCCCACCGGATCTCCTCCGCTTATTACCACCGTTACCAATCGCTTTTTTGAGGTTTAAAACAACCTTTATATTGTTGATGGGCTGCTTTTTGCTGTCCGAGACTGCTTCGTCCCAAGCTGTTTTTGAACAGGTGGTGGTTGATGTTGGCAACGTAGGTGTAACCGTTACCAATGCAGGCTTCGTTGGCAGAGCCAACGTTTTAAACAACCGGACCGGGCCCCCATCTTTCGAATATCCGTTAGATTCAGGCATTGAGCATCTATTTGAGGCAGGCCTTTGGGTCGGGGGCCTTCGTTCTGATGGCATTTACACCGTTAGAACGGGTGCCGCGACAGCTTCTGGAGGGTATGCTCCTGGGAATTCTGGATATGAATTTGCTCAGCTTTCTTCCATTCTTCAGCGCAGCAAGCTTCCCTCCTCCGATGCCTTTACGCGTCACGCGATTAGTCATTTAGACTATTCTTCGTCATTCCAAGACACGTCAGCAGTCCTACCCGGAACGTCCATTTTGATGCCGGACGCTGCAAGTCGCTTAGGGATGAAAGTAATTTCAGAATCGTACGCGTGGAATTTCCCATTCACGGAATCCTTCGTCATTCTGAATTATGATATCGTCAACATTTCGAGCCAACCATGGGATTCCGTTTATGTCGGAATGTACCATGATATTGTAACCAGAAACGTAAACACGACAACGGAATCCGGTGGAGCGTACTTCAACAAAGGCGGGTATGGATTTATCGACAGCCTACAAACGTCTTATGGGTTTAATGCAGGTGGACAGGAGGAAACCCTAAATACATATGGAGGCATTGCATTTTTGGGGGCCGAATGGGTGGACACCAGAACCAACCAAACCCGATTCTTTCATCCTAATGTTACAGATGAATACGTAGCCGATGGATACCAACCCCCTGCAGTTAATCCGCGATGGTGGCTATTTAGTGGTGGAACGGACGATTTAGGGCGTCCTGCTAACGACGAAGACCGTTATAGACGAATGTCGACCTCGTTCCCAAATCGAGCCCAGTACGCCTCAGAAAGTGAATTTGAGGCTGCCCACGAGGCGTGGTATACTCGCCTAAAAACAGATGGGGTAATTGCGGCTGGAAACTGGATTGGCTTGACACCGATCGGTCCTTTCCCTCGTGTGAATGCTGGCGATACACTTCGCGTTACGTTTGCGTTGGTCGCCGGCTTGAAGTCGGATGATTTTCAAGGCCAAGCTGGAAAACCGGTCGACACCGGCGAAGCCAAAGCTCTTTTTGCCAATAATATTCTTTGGGCTCGTCGAACCTATTCCGGAGAAGACAATAATTTTAACGGCAAGCTTGATTTGGGCGAGGATGTCAATAATAATGGCGTTTTGGACCGTTATTTAATTCCTGAGCCGCCTGCAGCGCCGAAGGTTCATGTCGCGTTTGAAAGGCCAGTCAACGCTACGGGAAATGAAACTGTGGTTGCGTTGTACTGGGATAAACGGGCTGAGTTTTCCAAGGACCCGGTAACCGGTAAACTGGATTTTGAAGGGTACCGGGTATATAGAAGTAATCCTGGAGACGATAAAAGTGGCGATATTCTAAATCGAGCGACGCTAATTGCGCAATTTGACAAACCGAATAATCAAACCGGTTTTAACAATGGCTTTGACTTGGTGAGTTTAGACGAAGCTCATTATTTTGCAGGAGATACAACGGCCTATTGGTACCGTTTGGAAGCCAAAAACCTAAAGCTAGGCTGGCAATATCTATTTAGCGTAACCGCTCTCGATGAAGGAGACCCTGTCGCAGGATTAGAGGGATTTGAATCATCCCGAGTGGCCAATGCCATTCGCGTTTTCCCAGGCACCCCTCCATCTGAAAATGGAGACTACAAAGTGGGTGTATACCCCAACCCCTATCGCGTAAATGCAGCTTGGGATGGCACTACTTCGCGAACTCGAAAATTAAATTTTTACAATTTGCCGGCTGATTCTGAAATCAGGATCTACACGCTTGCTGGTGAAATTGTAGCCACATTAAAACATAACAGCGACAGCTATAACGGCGAAATTCGTTGGTATGACAACTTTAGCGCGGATAATCGCATTCAGTCGGGTGGAGAGCATTCTTGGGATTTGCTTTCAGACAGTGGGTTGAGTGTTTCCGGGGGTCTTTATCTGTTTACAGTTAAAGACTTCGAAACGGGCGATATCCAAAAAGGAAAGTTTGTCATTATTAAATAGTTGTTCTAAAAACACCAAAGGTACCCCCATGATAAAAAGAGCTACAAATCTGCTCCTGCTTCTGCTGGTTCCTGTATTGGTCGGCGATGTGTTTGCCCAAACACAGGTAACCGTTCGCCAAATCAATGCAGTACCGCAGAGTCAAATTGACCAATTAATGGCCGCTGGAGCCAGTTTAACCGCTTCACAAGTTACCTCCGGCACGTGTGGAGGACTGCTTTACACCGGTACGTTGTGCGGTCAGACCGTTCAATTCACCGCTGTAGTGATGTCAGATCCCCTCAACTCAGGTTTGGCATCCATCAACTCAACCACTGGATTGCCTGGCCGTACGCACGTGTTTGTTCGCGACGTCACCGCTGACACGGAAGGTCCTGAAGGCCATGGTATTCAGTTGGTCGATGGTAGTAACTTGGGTCTTGAGACCTTGGTTAAAGGCGACGTTATACAAGTTGTTGGGACCGTTAGTCCGTTCAGTACGACTATGCAGCTTGCACCGACTTCGTTTACTGTTGTCGGCTCTAGAAATACAGCAACAGATCCTATTTTTAACCCAATTATCGTCACTTCATCCGATGTAAACCAAGTAGTCGGTCCGGATGGCGCTATTCAGGTAAACTGGGCCAAGTTACCCGATATCCGTGGAAATTATGTTAGAATTGTAGGCGGTACGATATTGAATCGAGTCATTGGATCTCGGCCGGACTACAATGTTAGCTCAGATGGCGGCGCATCTTCCGTCAGTGGTTACGATACGTCTCTCCGTTACAGAAACGATCGCGGCAGTAGCTATCCTTCCTCTTTTAATGTGAGAACCTCCGATTTTATTCCACCTCCGATTGGGGCGAGAGTAAATATTTCAGGATTCCTTGCACTTCCAGGAGGAACCGGGGCCGATCCTTTCGGGCTTGGCGTTCCTAGCGGAGTTGTTTTTGCCATCAATCCAATGGATGATTCCGATTTGGTTGTGACCGAAAGTCCTCCAGCTATCACAGCGCTTACTCGTCCAACCACGGTTCCCGGAGCTGCAGCGGTTACAATTACCGCCAAAGTGACTCCCGATCCCAACAGAACCATAACGGCTGCTTCGATTGTGTATTTCACATCTAGCAATTCAACAGAAACGGTTTCCACATCTTTTTCCTCGTCAGACGGTGTGTACACATTCGCCCTTCCTGCCTTGGCTGATGGCGACTTTGTGACGTATTGGATTCGTGCTAGAGATAGCCAAAATGCGGAATCTGAATCTGCACGGTACTCACTCCGTGCCCTAGTTGGTGGAATTACAAAAATTGCTCATATCCAAGAAACCCCAGACGGGAAACAAGGCGATTCTCCATTTACGGGTATGACGGTTGATATGAATATCACGGCGACGGTTCAGTTTGCCGATGCAGATACCGACAACCTTGTATTGCAAGATGACGCATCAGGTGCACCTTGGTCCGGTATCATTATCGAACGTCCAAACTCTGGGTCCGGTCTACAGCCTTTAAAAGCTGGTGACGTTATTAACATCACGCGCGCATCCATTTGGGAAGATTATAATTTGACCCAATTGGATGACGACGGTATTGTTTTCACGGTTGTATCTACGGGTGGATCACCCATAGCTCCTAAAGTGATCACAACTAACGTGTTGGCCGATCGTGACCTCGCTGAAGCATATGAAGGAATGGTGTTGGAAATTGACAATCCATACGTGATGTCGACCAACGCAGATGCGCCTTCTGGCCCATTTGGAGAGTTTTCAATCTCCTCGGATAATGACGCAACCAATGCCCTTCGTGTGGACGACGTATCTACTGGTGTTTCGTACACAGGCAACAATCCCGGCAGTGTTTTGACTGTCGGCCAACGTCTCGATTACGTACGCGGCGCGCTTTGGTATACGTTTAGCAACTTTAAGTTAGGACCAGCGACTATGTCCGATATTGGTGCT
Source organism: Rhodothermales bacterium (assembly GCA_030833605.1). Lineage (GTDB taxonomy): Bacteria > Bacteroidota > Rhodothermia > Rhodothermales > UBA10348 > UBA10348. The sequence goes on along the minus strand of JAURGV010000022.1, from coordinate 7,005 downwards.
GTGATCAACACATCAATCGACGACAGTGAAGTACCAGCCAGCTTTACGTTGCATCAAAACTACCCGAACCCGTTCAACCCAACTACACAGATCGCGTTTGACGTCGCCACTTCAGGTAATGTCAAACTAGAAGTGTACGACGTAATGGGTCGCCAAGTAGCGAGCCTTGTTGACGGAGCGGTATCCGTTGGCGTGCATACGGTTACATTTGATGCTAGAAACCTATCATCCGGTATGTACATCTACCGTTTGACTTCCGGTGCGACCGTTCAGTCCATGCGGATGTTATTGATGAAGTAGGGATTTTTTATCGAGGTAGGGCGGGGGCGCCGCAGGCGCCCCCGCTTCGCTTCGCTTCGGTATTTCACAAACAGCTTTTTACGATTCGATCTTTTTTGAAACGCTCACCATTTACATCATTGCAGCTTACTCTTGTAGCGTTACTTGCGTGGGCAATGATCATGGCCGGGTGTGACTCATCCATTTCTGGTTCAGCTTTTGAAAATCAGCCCCCAGACACGCAGCTTAGCGTTCAGGATGAATCCCTTCTAGACAACCTTGACGATCAAAACCGGCTTACTTCGACGGTCCAAGTATCTTGGTCTGGGGACGACCCAGATGGTTTTGTTCAAGCATACGAAGTCCGTTTTTACGACCACACGTTACCCAACACCGACACCGGTTGGTCGTTGACTACAAAAACCGACTCTTTATTTTTACTGCCTATTCGTCCGGGCCAAAAAACCTCGGATGTTGTGTTTGAAGTTCGGGCCATTGATAACGATGGCGCAGTTGATCCAACCCCGGCTTCCACCATCTTCCCGGTCGAAAACAGCCCCCCAAAAATTAAATTCAGCCTTTTTGATCTTCCCCCAGACACCACATTTAACGTGATGTCCATTGGGTGGACGGCGAGCGACCCCGATGGAGACCAGAATTTGTCTCACGTCGATATTAGTTTTAACGACTCAACGTCGTTTGTTAAAATCCCTGCCGACGTCAATTTCGCCACGTTTGTGAGCGAAACGGTGCAAGAAGGATTTTCAGGCGAAGTTGAAGCCAGAGTGTATTTGGGACGCGGATTCGCATCTTCCGGCATTCGTATTCCAGGCCTTCGTATCAATGCCACGAACACGTTGTACATGCGCTCCGTCGATCAAACAGACACGACCAGTACTCGTATTGACTTTAAATGGCACGTAAAAGCGAAAACAGCCGAAGTGCTGTATGTAAATGATTACCGTCGTTCGACGCACCCGCAACTCACGGCATATCATTACAATCTGCTGAGAAATTTCCTGCCTATCAATACACCAATCGATACGTGGGACATCACAACACCTTATGTAACGGGAAGTACGGGCAACTCCCCACGATCCTCGCTGCTACCGCCAAATGCTCAGCCGACCCTTCAGCAATTTTTGGCCGGATACAAATACGTCTATTGGGTGACGTCAAACAGCACGGATAGGATTCAAGGCAATAACCTACCGTTCGCAGCGCAGGTTATGGATCTGTTTTTTAATGCGGGTGGAAAGTTGATGGTGCACACGCCCATTGGCATCCCTCCTGATGCCGAACAGATTCTGGAGAACGCGGCAGCGGTTGTTATGCCGCTAACCACCATGGTATCGTTTCCTGACAGTTTGCGTCAATCATTGCGCATGTCAAACGGTGCCCTGATCAGCGCAAAAGGAATTACCCTGCCTTCCACAAGCCAACCCCTCCCAGACTTAAAATCGAATGCATTTTTAGTCAACACATTGCCCTACGTGGCCCAAGGCGCCAATATTATTCCGCTGTATGAAGTGGATTACCAGTATGTGACTCGGTTTGGAAGCAGGCAGGGACCATGGTTTGGGTCAAAAGTAGTGGCTTCGATTTCTGCCGATCAACGCATTGGCCTATTTGTTCTTCCGTTAGTGAACGATCAAACGGGAGCGCCATTAATCGTTGGAGCACAAGGTGATACGAATACTCCCGCTCAAGCCCTCAGCTTAATTCTGGAGAGCCTAGGATTCCCAAAACGATGAAGTACCTCTCCGTTTCATATTGTTTTTTGCTGCTCGCGTTGTTGAGCTTTGCTCAGGTTTCCCATGCCCAAGGAATCCTTGCGGGAAAAGTTATCGATGCGGGTACGAAAGAGTCCCTTATAGGAGTCAACATTCTTCTTCTTGGAACGACGCTAGGTACGTCGACGGATTTAGATGGGAAGTACGAAGTACGAAGCATTAAAGCGGGCGAATATTCGGTTCGTGTCTCGTATATCGGGTTCGAAACCATGCTTTTCACGGGCATTATCATCAAGAATGGTGAAACGACTACCCTAAATGTGGACCTAGCCGAAGCTATCCTTTCTACCAGTGATGAAATCGTGATTGTTGGGGACAGGCCGCTGGTTGATGTTGAAAGTTCTTCATCCTCCCAAACGATTTCTCAAGAACAGATTCAGCTCGCACCGCTTCGCGATGTTCAACAAGTGGTTGCCACGCAAGCAGGTGTTGTTCGCGATCCAACCGGTCTCTATATCCGAGGTGGACGTGCCGATGAAACGGGTTTTATTGTCGATGGCGTATCGGCAAAAGACCCTCTGGCTGGGACTGGTTTCGGATTGGATGTTGGGTCGAATGCCTTTAGCGAAATTGAAGTCACAACGGGCGGTGTGGGAGCCGAATTTGGAGACGTAACCTCAGGAGTTGTTTCGGTCACCACGCAAGATGGGTCCGATACCTATATGGGATTCTTTTCCCACAAGAGGGACAACTTTGGTTTCAACCGGGATGCTGCTTCCAATTTTGCTGAAGACATTTGGGAAGCGAACTTCAGCGGCCCCATTGTAAGAGGTAAACTTCGATTCTTCCTTTCGGGACAGGTCCAACTCTCAGACGGATTCACTCGAAACATCGCGAATCCCGAACAGCTTCGATCCTCGCTCATCAATGGCACCACGTTTCTTCCTCGAACGGGGAACAATTGGAACGGCATTTCAAAGCTGACCTATGACGTAAAGCCAAGAATGAAAATTCAAGGTTCTTACCAGCGAAGCTTAACGGTGAATCAAAATACCCGGATGCTTCAGGTAACAGGAAATGAGTCCGTGATTAGCCCTGGGTTTCAGTATGCTTTTGTGCTCCAACCGGACAATGCAACGACGTATGCACACGACAATATTATTTCGTACGTAAAATGGTCCCATGTTCTGAATGAACAATCATTCTACAATGTTCAATTCAGCCGTCTATTTACCAAACTTCGGGCGGACGCCAACGGCCGAAACTGGCGCCCCCAAAACGTAAGCACTGAGCTGGACCCGTTTAGCATTGTGACCTACCCAGCGTCTGTTTTTACGGATGAAAATGGGCTTCCAACCGATCCGAATGCACTGTTCATTTTGCCTGGCCCGGGGTTGATCAATAATGGCGGTATTTCCACCCGCTTCCACGACCACTTTGCGGAAGAATATACCCTAACTGGTTCCTACACACGGTTTTCTTCGGATCTAAACAACCGCACAACCGTCGGTTTTGATGCCAAATTTAACGATTACCAATGGATTGACGTCGTCAGGCCTTGGGTAGGAGCGCCCATTGGGTCCGATGATGGTACGAGCTCGAAGAGATTGGGCGAAAGTTCAGACATTTGGCGTGTTAAACCCCGTAGAGGAGCCTTGTATGGCACCCATCAAGTACGGTATAGGGGTCTGATTGCTAATATTGGAATGCGTCTGGAATATTGGTCGCCAGGAAAGTATGTGGACGATCTCATTGACAATCCGCAAGCCCCAATTCTTGAGGGAGTGCGTGAGTCCTACAAGGACAATACACTTTCTGTTTTAGGCCTTCGAACCAAATTTAGAATGCTCCCTAAAATCCGGGTCTCCTTCCCCATCACGGAAAACCGGGTCATGTTCTTTAACTATGGGCATTCCACGAAGCTGCCTCACCCGACTTTTGTGTATACGGGTCTCGATCCTTTCTTCCAAGATCGATCATTTTTCTCCGACCTAGGCAATCCGGATCTCGATCCAGAAGTGGACATTTCGTACGAATTGGGCCTTAGAACGCAGTTCTCTAAGAATGACGTTCTCAATCTTACTGCTTTTTGGCGCGATAAATTTGATTTCATCACCGTCCAAAATGTGGTTGTACCCGATCCTACGGGCCGTGAAGTAACCCGCGCATTTCGTATAAACGGAGATTTCGCGCGTGTTCGCGGTATCGAGATAAGCTACTTAAAACGCGTCGACGATTGGCTTTCAGGCCAAATTTCAGCCTCTTTCTCCAAAGCAACCGGGCTTTCATCCACCAATAACGATGCGTTGGCCGACTTTTTAGCCAACGGAGACATCGACAACACGTTCGAGACCCCTCTTGCTTGGGATAGACCGTTGGATGTGAAAACCAGTTTGACCTTCAAACACAACGAAGAAAAGCCGTTTCTGAGCATTCCTGGGCTCAATAATATATCATTGTATTTGTCGGCTACCGTGCGCAGCGGCCAACGATATACCCCGGTTGAATTCAAAGGCAACGAAGTGAATCCGTTTAGCGGAGAACGGGATTGGCGTCCAGTGTACGAAACGGTTTCTGACCCATCGAAGCGATACTCCGAAGTTGGTGCAGCTTGGTGGTGGATGGACATGAGTCTGCAGAAAAACGTGGACTTCTTTTCGACAACGCTCAAATTTACCCTTGAAGTCACCAACCTCCTGAATCGTAAAAACAGCATTATCATAAATCCGGTGACGGGTGAAGCGTACCCTGACGTTGATGCTTCGAATACAGATTTTGCAGCGTTGCGGGGAGATTCCAACTTTGATGTCATTTCTGGCGTGAGGGACCCTCGCTTCGAAGACCCCAATTCTTCCGGCCAGCCTCCATTTAACCCGGCTCGTTTTCTTCCGGGTCGCCATATTATTCTGGGGGTATCGTTCCGTTTCTGATGCGTACTCCTGTCTTCATATCGTTGTTATTTGCCTTTGTTTTGGTCTCTTTGGGGGCTCAAAACGTAAACGCACAGCTTTTACCTTCACTGGGAGGAGAACGCTCGGGGACCTCTGGGTATCAATTCTTGAAAATACCTGTGGATGCACGCGCTGCGTCACTGGGTGAATCGGTAGTTGCAACCGCTTTCGACATTTCGGCACTGTATTGGAATCCGGCCTTGGCTTCTCATATGCCAGGTATTCAAGCTGGATTTCATCATACAGCCTACTTTGTTGATGTAGACATCGAATTTGCGGGCTTGAACTACAAATTCCCTGGCTCCAATATTTCTATTGGAGCCAGCCTTCAGACCCTTAATTCAGGGGAAATGGCGGTTACGACAGAATTTGAGCCCTTTGGAACGGGAAAAAAATTCAGGCTCATTGACGTTGCCGCAGGACTAACGTTTTCCCAACAGCTTACTGATTTATTTAGCTACGGCATCACCACGAAATACATTCAAGAAAGCGTCGCTGGCATTTCGTCCAGTACCGTTGCCTTCGATATGGGTATTTTTTATGCCGTTGGTAGCACCGGTGCGCGGATGGGGGTTTCGGTACGCAATTTCGGGCTGGATGGGACGCCTTCTGGAGAGCTGGAACGGACTGTAATCGGCGCAAACCCAACCCAAGTTGAAACGGATTTTGAAGTGCTTACACCACCAACCACGTTTCACATGGGATTTGCGTACGACATGTTGAAATCGTCGACTAACAGCTCGGCTACCGTGAGCGCCCAGTTGAACAATCCTAACGACAATGCTGAAAACTGGAACGTCGGCGCGGAATACGGCTGGAAAAACACGCTGTTTTTAAGGACCGGATATCGGTTTGGGATAGAAGAAATAACCGTCCCTAGTTTTGGATTGGGCATTCATGCGCCTGTTGCAACAGCCACATTCAAGTTTGATTACGCATTTAACCACCTAGAACGACTTGGTACAGTCCATCGACTAGGCATGAGCGTCGCATTTTGAAAGTTACCAACCTATATATAATCGGTTTAGTTATCTGTGGATTCGGGCTATTGTCCGGATGCGACTCGCTTATGGGTTCCAAACAGGATCGGGTCACGAACGAGATTTTTGACGCCGGTAAAAGCGACCCTCAACTGATCAACGAAGCCGAATACGTACCCCTTTTTCCATTTTTTGAGTCCGCTGGCGACGGTTCAACCTTAGACTCCCCAAAAGACGTGTACGTGGGGTACGACGAACTTATTTACGTTGTCGACAGCCGAGGCCTGCATGTTTTAGATACGTCGGGTCGAAGCGCGGCCTTTATTCCGATTTCAGGAGGCGGTACTTCTGTAATTCAGGATCGCCGATTGAATGTGTACGTAACCGCCCGTAGAGACACCCTTGTTAACGGAAGAACCTGGAATTTACCTGTCGTGATGCGATTTGCAGGCATCACAACGGGTTCACCGACATTGGCGGATCTCATCTGGCATCCTTTTGACGACGATTCAAGGCGCTTGAACCGGCCCGATCCGATCGAAACCGACCTACAGGTTTCCTTTACCGGTGTCGGCGTGTTGTATGACAACCACATCTACGTAGCCCGTCGCGGTCCATTGAACGAACGATCCACCGTGATCCTTCCCCATAACACCATTATGGAATTCAATGCGGAGGGAGTAAACGTTCAGTCCCTAGTGACGCTTCATCCATCTAGGTCAAGCCTACGAAGTTCGTTGTTTCCGACTGATGTGATGACATTTGTTCATCCACCTCAACAGTCGTTTTTTGATCAAAGTCGTCACTTCCTTGTAGCCCAATCTACCGGGCTTAGTGATGTTCTTTCCGGAGATTCGCCGCCTGTAACGCCGCTTCGATATTCAACCCTGTCTATTAAGGTGGTTTTCACTAGTGATGGAATTGACTACCAGCCCGACTCACAAATGCTGCAAACGGCAGCCAATGATTCCCGCGGAGATGGGTTTTTGTATGATGAGTTCAAATTCGTTAATCCTACGGACCTGACCGTGGCTTCCGACGGATCAAACTTCTTGTTTGTAT
>JAURGV010000229.1 GCA_030833605.1 Rhodothermales bacterium | reverse complement strand
CCGTTCAGATGCGGATGGGTGAGTTGCTGTATGAAGACGGGACATTAAACCCAATGACCGCGGTGACGGGCCAAATTAAAGGCCTTAAAAAGGATGGAACGCCTGATGGAGGGCCTGGAGCGCCCAAAATAGCGTGGCAGAGCAATACGTATGTGTTGCGAGGCGGTGGGCCGGAATCATACACCCCACAGTTCACCTTTCATGGATTTCGCTACGTAGAGGTCACGGGATTTCCAGGTACGCCAACCTTGGAGGCCATCGAGGGGTTACGACTCAACACCGATTTGGAGTCGTTGGGCACGTTTAAGTGCTCCCATCCAGAGCTAAATCGCATCCAAGAGATGGTTCGGTGGACGCTACTCAGTAATGTGTTTAGTGTGCAGTCCGATTGCCCTGCTCGGGAGAAATTCCAGTACGGTGGAGACATCGTCGCTTCGAGTGAAATGGCGATGTACAATTACGATATGGCCACTTTTTACGCCAAGTCCGTAGCCGATTTCAAAGATGCCCGGGTGGGAGATGGTTGGTTTACCGAAACGGCGCCTTTTGTGGGTATTTCTGCCGATAATTATGCCGAATGGGCTGGCCCCATCGGGTGGGGATTGGCGCATCCCTTGCTGGTTGGGCAACTGCACCAATATTATGGCGATCGCCGCATTGTCGAGGAGCATTTCGAGGCGGCCGCAAAATGGGTGGATCTACTGGAAGCAGCGTCGGACGGGTACATTATTGATCGCTGCATTGGCGACCACGAAAGCCTGGACCCCAAGCCGATTGAGTTAGTGGCAACCGCCCAATTTTATCAGGCGGCCACATTGGTCGCAGAATTTGCTACAATCCTTGGGTTTACGGATGAAGTGCAGCGCTACCAGCAATTGGCAGATCGGATCAAAGAAGCATTTGTAGGTCGTTTCTTGGAGCCCGGAACAGGTCGCTTCGGCATTGCGACCCAAGCGGCTCAATCTGCGGCGCTGTATATGGATCTTGTACCTTCATCCGAAAAAGAAAAAGCCGTCCAGCGGATGATTGATGCCGTACTGGTGGACCACAATGGGCACGTGGCAACGGGTATTTTTGGTACCAAGTATTTGCTGAACATGCTTTCAAGCACCGGACATCCGGATGTGGCCTACACCATGGTGAACCAAAGGACTTTTCCGGGATGGCGTCACATGTTGGACAATGGAGCCACAACTCTATGGGAGACATGGGCTCAGAGCGACAACACGTTTTCTCAAAACCACCCCATGTTTGGTATGGTGAGCGAGTGGTTCTTTAAGACGTTAGGTGGAATTGAGCCTTCCAAGAATGCTGTTGGTTTCGACCGTTTTACAATTGCTCCATTCCTAACCACAGACTTGGATTGGGCGGAATCTACGTATGAATCGGTTCGCGGGACCATTTCTTGTCGATGGAAATGGGATGGTGGTGAGTTGCACGTAGACGTGGACGTCCCAGTAAATACCGAAGCGGAGATGACCATTCCTTCCAGGGGTCCTGGAGCCGTCAAAGAAGGGAGCCAATCGTTGGTTCAGGCGGCTGGAATTCGAGTGCTACCATCGTCCAAGCCGGGTTTTATCAACTTGGTTTTAGGCTCTGGGCAATACCAATTCACGATTGCGGTGATTTGATCCGTTTGTAGGGGCCGCCATATTGGGTTTGGAGCGTATCTGTTCTTTGTCTTAAACGAGCCAGAATTTCGGTAAAAGCCGGGTCGGTGGCTAGATTTTTCGTTTCCATCGGATCGTTGCGAAGATCGTAAAGCTCCTCGTAAACGGGGTTTTGCTCGAAATACCGCGCGTATTTATACCGTTCTCCTCGTACGCCTTCGTGTTTCGGTATTTGAGGGTGATCAAATAAGTGTTCTACCCAAAAATCCGTTCGCCAATTACTGGGTGTTACGCCCTGTAGAAATGGTGATAAGCTATTGCCCTGCATGATATTAGGCGCATCCACGCCTGCTAGGTCCAGAAGCGTTGGGGCGATGTCGATGTTTAGAACAAACGCTGCTGGTGTGGTCCCTTTTTGCGCCTTTTTGGCCCGTGGATCGAGGATGATTAGCGGCACCCGAATGGATAAATCATAAGGCAGCCACTTCCCGGCGTAGCCTCGTTCTCCAAGGAAATAACCGTTGTCCCCCATCAAAATGATGACTGTGTTTTCGGCCAGTTGCAGTGTTTCTAGTTCCTGAAGAACCCTTCCGACTCCAGCATCCACGCCACTTATCATTCTCAAGTGGCCTTTTGTCATTGCTTGAGCTTTTTCGGGCGTGTCGAAACGCCAATACCATCGTTCTCGGTTAAGTGTGGAGTCCTTAAGGAATTCGGGGAGGGCCTCGTAAAACGATGGATCTGAAAGTGGAGGGGCCGGAATGGTGACATCGGTGTACAAGGAGTCCATCGCTGTGGGCCAGATGTATTGCCTTGGGTCTCCATCGTCAGCATGGGGGGCGTTGAAGCTCAGGGTTAGGGCAAAAGGTCTGGTCGACCCGGATGAATCGACCAATTGGGCAGAGGCCGTTCGCAAATATGCAATCGCTCGATCCGTGGTTATGTCGGTTAGATGGCGCAGAACCCCGTTTTCATCTTTTCGCATGTAGGGAGCGGCCGAGAACGGTTCAAAAACATCAAACATTGTTTTTGCATCGGTCTCCGTATTCACACCAAACTTTCCAATAAACCCCGTGTGGTATCCGGCTTCTCGTAGCAATTCGGGATAACTTTGGTCGGTGAATGAGGCAGCCAAAGGAGGGGTGCCAAAGGTGTATTGATGGGTTCGTTCAACAAGTCCGGTTAGAAAACTTGCCCTGCTGGCGGCGCAAATCGGCGTGGTAACAAACGCATTGGTGAACCGGACGCCTTCCGTTGCCAGTTTGTCCATGTTTGGGGTTTGAAGCATCGGATTCACGATGCCCATCATGCCAAATCGCTGATCGTCGGTGATGATGAACAGGATGTTGGGTCGCTCGGTTTGGGAGATGCCTGGCGCGTTTCCGGAGCAACCGAAAAGGATCAGTGCGAAAAGAAAGAGGAGAGATTTGTTCATTTTAACTCGTTCCATGAAGTCGGCGGGGTATTCGACCACCTGTTCCAAGATGCAGGATTTCTCTTTTCCGAGCAAGCTCCCCTGTGGGATTACTCTCGACTCCGGATGGTCGCCGAACTCCCGACGGGATTACTCTCGGCTCCGCCTCGAGTGCATCCCTCTGGGGGAGGATTTTGTCGCGCTGCGCGCTCCAACAGCCCTGGGGGATTACTCTCGGCTTCGCCTCGAGTGCATCCCTTGGGGGGAGGGCGTCAAACCAATAAATGGCCCCTCACTCGCTTCGCTCGCCCGGTGCTTTTTTGTTCGCTCCCTTACGAGCAAGCTCGACGGAATCAAACAAAAAAGCCCCATCCACTTTCGTGGACGGGGCCATTTTTGCTTTGCGGAGGGGGTGGGATTCGAACCCACGATACGCGTAAACGTATGCCGGTTTTCAAGACCGGTGCATTCAACCAGGCTCTGCCACCCCTCCTTGCTCAAGGCCTCAATTTCGACACACGTGCCGGTTCTGAGGATTCTTTTGCCGATTCGCTGACACGGTTCGAGCTGGCAGATGCAGTGCCCTAGCGTGAATGTCCCTTGTGGGGCCATCAGTTCAGCGAAGCCTTCAAGTTACATCGATTTTCTGTTGCGGTCAACGAAGACCGTGTCAAAAAGTCAATTTTCGTGATGTACACTGGAAACCACACCTTACCGAGGATTCACCGCAATGGTGTCATTATGGTAGCTTAATAGGGATCGGAGATACGGGCCTATTTGGTCCGTTCCTGAAAACCCTGCCACCACAGCGGCTTTTTCCTGTTCTTCCGCGGAATGAGCGTTTCCAGCGGCTGCGAAACTCGCAAGCGAATCATGAAAACCGATGGTCATAAAATCCCAATTGGAGCCTCCTTC
>JAURGV010000228.1:272-4002 GCA_030833605.1 Rhodothermales bacterium | reverse complement strand
AAATCTTCTCGGAGCACTTCTCGGAGCCGCGTTTGGAGTACGTCTTTTAGTAAGGCAAGCCTTCTTCTTGAAGCCATTGACCATTCGGCATCTCCACTGAACACAAGGGCTACCTGACTTTGCTCCTCAACACCTTTGAATACTTCTTTTTGGACAACCCCACTTGGTGTCCGAATTCCCGTATCGCGCGCTTCTTCCACGCGGCCTGTTGAAGGCAAAGAAGCCAAATACGTTTCTACCAGTGGCTTAATCGTGGCCAATTCAAAGGACCCGACGAGGTAAAACGTGAAGTCACTGAAATCAGAGAACCGGTCTTTGTAAAACGAAAAGCCTTTTTGGAGGTCAACTTCGCTCAACACGGCCGAAGACATGGGACGAGCGCGGTGATTGTACTGATTTAGTGTGACGCTTAATGTGTCTCCAAATGCGGCTTGAGGGCTGGCAGACAATGTTTCCAGCATGCTATTCAACCGACTCATAAAGGATTCAAACACGGTGCTGTCTGCCCTTGGTGCTGTCGCAAATAAGTAGGAGAGCTGAAACAGGGTTTCAAGATCTGTTGGAGAGGCAGAACCGGTAAATCCTTCATCCAGATTCGAAATAAACGGTCGCACGCGGGCTATTTTGCCGGCAAGCTTTTTAGACAGATCAATCGCGTTAAACGAACCAACTCCACTGCCTCCAATTAAATTGGTAGAAAAAGCCGCTGACATATAGTTTTCATCACTCGCCAGAGATACGCCACCTGGACTCGTCGCGCTAAATAGGACTTCATCTGATTTAAAATCAGTCGGGCGCAACACTACTTTGGAGCCATTTGAAAGGGTCCAAAGGGTCACGCCTAACGATTCGATGGTTTCCTCAGCTACTACCTGCCCTTTTTTAGGCTTGGTAGGAAGCAGTGGACTCTCGGTGGTCACGTCTTTGTAGATGGTAGGCTTCAGCTTAGAGCTTGCAGCGATGACGTTCGATAAGTCTGCAATCGTAGGCAGCGGCTGCTCGTCGCTTGTAGGGCCTGACACCAGAACAACCAGGTTATTGTCGGTGACCAATTGGGGTAGCAGCCCATTGATTTCGGACAGCTTGATACTGGGGAGAATGCGTTGGAATAGCGCAAATTCCTTCTCAATACCTGGGACGGATTCGCCGTATACAAGGTGTCGAACATATTCAGCAGCCAATTGGGCGGATTGTTCGTTTTGCCTTTCGTTAAACTGAACCTCCATCCGGCGCATGCGGGATGTCTTTACTCGTTCAAATTCACTTTCGCTGAAACCGTGCTGTCTCACGCGCTCAACTTCAGTCAGCATCGATTCAAGCGCCCGTAAATATTGCCCTTTTGTAACACTGGCCGAAAGACTGAACGCCGATTTGGTACGGACAATCGTTCCGTCGCTTGCCCCAGCCCCAATAAATGGAGGATCCACTTGCTGGGTTAATTCGGATAAACGTTGGTTTAACATGGACGCGAATAGGGAGCGGCGTAATTCCTCATCGTATGCCCCAAAGGTGCCCGCGTTTAAGTTGTCGTGTTTAAACACAAGACCGATTTGCGCTATTTCTGCTTCGGGGTCCGACTCAATCGAATACAGTGTTTGCTGGTGGTCCGGTACATCAAAGTCGGGTCGATCAATAGAGCCTTCCTTTCTAGTTAAGTCTGAAAAAAGTTCGATAATCCTTTTTTCCATGGCGGCAGGGTCGATGTCTCCAACGACCACGATCGACATTAAATCAGGTCGGTACCATTCTGCGTAAAAGTCTTTAAGGCGTTGTTGTGCAAAGGTTTGTAGGCTTTCTAGCGTGCCTATGGGAAGCCGCTCAGGATATCGGGAACGATGCAGTAAAACGGGAAATTGCTTGTCCTGAATACGCGCTGGTCCACCGCGCCGACCGCGCCATTCCTCAATCACGACACCGCGCTCTTTTTCAACTTCCAAGGAGTCAAAGGAAACGTTTCCGGCCCAATCTCTCAGAATTTGGAGTCCGGTGTCGACCACGCCTGCCGAATCAGTAGGTAATTGCAGCATGTACACCGTTTCATCAAAAGAGGTGTAGGCATTGATATCGGGTCCAAAGCGCATGCCGACCGATTCGAGGTACTTAACCAAATCCTGCTCCGCGAAATTGGCGGTACCGTTAAATGCCATATGCTCAACAAAATGAGCCAGCCCCAATTGGTCTTCGCGTTCCAAAATCGAACCTTCGTTCAAAACGAGTCGCAATTCCACTCTTTTTTCAGGCCTATCATTTGCCCGAATCATGTATTTCAACCCATTGGGCAGCGAACCCGTGGTGATTAGATTATCTAAGGGGATGAAATCGTTCTTCGATATTTTATCTCCCCCAGCCTGGTAAGCGAAACTATCTGCGGCCGCGATCGAGATTAAAACGAAAAAAAGAAAAAGAGATTTGGTGCGCATCATATTATTGAACTTAGTACAGGTGTAAAATAAACCACCAGGAGGCCGCGAGGTTGCCGAAACCTAAGAACTACAAGAAAGCATGGATGAACCAGCTTTTTGCCGAGCCCAATCGGGACGCTTTGCGTAATAGGATTGATATTGGGGCTGCTCGTCGTAGGGATTTTTGAGAACATCCAATAGTTCGTTCACCATCGAGTAGTCCCCTGAATAGGCTTTGTCTATAGCCTGTTGCGCGATGTAATTGCGCAGTACATATTTGGGATTAACGGCATTCATTTGGCGCTGAATGGCATCCCAATTCCAGGATTGACCTTGGTTGTTGCTTGACCCGATATCCTGGGCTAGTCGATTGGACCAGCCTTCAATCCATTTGTTTAGATCGGGTAAAGCAGGCTGAATGGGGCCGTAAAAAGCAGGTTCCAGCGTTGCCGCTGCATGAGTTATCGCTGTTTTTGGGTCTACAAGAGCCAGTTGACGGTAAAACAAGGTCATGTCTATCTCCGAATGGCCAAACAATTTGCCAAGTTGGGCAAAAAGTTCGGTATCCGTATCGGCATTAAATGACCTGAATCCGAGCTTGGCAGCCATCATTTCCTGATATCTCTGCTGGTAAAGGACCGGGAAAGTGGCCAAAATGTCCTGCAATTCGGTGGTGCCTCCTACCAAGGGCACAATGGAACGAGCCAACTGGGCTAGATTCCAGTGCACTACCGCCGGTTGGTTGCCGAAAACGTACCGTCGACTTTGCGCATCGGTCGTATTTGGCGTCCAGTCCAGGTCATAATTGTCGATCCATCCATATGGACCATAATCAATGGTTTGTCCCAAAATGGACATATTGTCGGTGTTTAGCACACCATGAACGAAGCCCACTCTCATCCAATGCACGACCAAAGTGAGGGTCCGTTCCAATACGTCTTTAAACCATGCGATATACAGATCCTTTTTGGCCTCCAAAGGGGCATTTCGGAGCCCTTCAAAGCTTGAATCCGGAAAGGATGGGCTTAGGTGGGGGAAATCTCTTGAAATACAGTGGTCCAGCAGTTGGCTTAGGATGTCAAGCTCCTGGCGGGCGACATGCACTTGGAAGTTGCCAAAGCGAACAAAAGAGGGTGCCACTCTACATACAATGGCTCCCGGTTCGTAGGCGGCATTTCCATCATAAAACATATCCCGAAGAACCGAGTCGCCGGTCAATACAAGAGAGAGGGCTCGTGTGGTAGGCACGCCTAAGTGATGCATGGCCTCACTACACAAAAATTCCCGAATAGATGACCGTAAAACGGCTCGTCCATCGGCCGTCCTGG
>JAURGV010000228.1:0-262 GCA_030833605.1 Rhodothermales bacterium | reverse complement strand
GTAGGGGGTAGGTCCGGCGCCCTTAAGCTGCAACGTCCAATGCTGATGATCTGGCGCGAGTATTTCGGCCAAGTTTATGGCCCTTCCGTCGCCCAATTGTCCGGCCCAATTGCCAAATTGGTGGCCTGCATAGTTCATCGCAAACGGTTTCATTCCGTTTGGAACCCGGTTTCCGGCCATGATGTGTAGGAAATCGTCCGACTCTATCCAAGTTTTTTGTAGCCCCAAAGTCTCGGCTACTTCCTTGGAATACGCAACTAAC
>JAURGV010000227.1 GCA_030833605.1 Rhodothermales bacterium | reverse complement strand
GAAGATGCCCAATAGTCGGCCCATCCTTCATGAAACGCCTGACCTTCCCCCGTACTGAGCAATCCGGGTGCAGCTGCGTCCAATAAGGCGTGCGCATATTCGTGCCAAATAACCGATAAATCTTCGGCATCGTCTACACCGCCGGTTCCAAAAATCAGTATGGGTGGTGTTTGAGGGAAGTAGTATGAATCGTCGCTCGTCAACCCTTGCGGGTTTACACGCAACGGAGTGGTTAGGAGATCGGTTATCCCAAGGGATTGAACATACCGCTGACTTTTGTCGATGTGGTAATATGCGTTTACCGCTTCAAATCCTGTCTGATTCCGGGTGTATTGGAAGCCATCGGGTGACGTTTCTGTCGGAGGAGAATACACGTCCGATCCTGCCTGATTGGAACTAACAATGGCAACGTAAGGACCAACTAGTTGATATTTTCCGACATTATTTTGGGTGATATTACGTAAAGTAACGGTCTTTCTGGCTGCGTTTAGCACCGGGCTATCTGCGTTGTCCGCATCAATATAGGGGGGACCGTATAACACCCCTGCGACATGGAGAGGGCTCGGATCATACACCATACCTATTCCATCGGCTTGAACGACCTCGTTTTTACGGGCGACCTCCGTTTCGTGGGCGACTTCGTTGTGTCGCAAGGCCACAGCCTGGTTTTGGACCTTGACCATCACGCCGGTCTCGGCGTCCACAAATACCCTATACTGGGCCGGTTCAGCCTCGGGCCACACGAGTATCTCCCACACGAGAACGGGATTTTTAGCATTAAAAATGCCCAACCGGGGTTCGGAAACCTTTCCTTTTTCCGAGGCTAGTTTTTGAAACGCTAATTGCCTTGCCTTTTCGGAGGAAACCGATGGAATAGCAGAAAAGGCTTTGGGATTAACCTCAACTGTTTCATACCCACTAATCACCGAGCTAATCCTTCCAAATCGGTCAAAATTGACGTGGACTTGCTGATCAATAACGGGGAGTCCCTTGAAGGACTGTTGATACGAGACATGTCGACTATGCGACTGCTGCTCATCCTTCAGCAGCGCCAACTCATCGCTGGGATTTCCCCACCCAAACGACTGTTTTTCGACTTCGAAAAAGACCTCGGCGCTTCGATACTCCTGTTGATTATACACCTGGTATCTAGCCTGCCTGAGCGTATCAGGCTTTACGGCACGGTCTGAAATAACGGATTTTTGTACCCGCTGTTGTTGCGCCGCACTTATGCCAGCAAAACTGAATATCACGCACAGTAAGAGCGTAATCCGCATGTAAAACACCGACTTCCTGTTAAAAATTAGGATAGTAGCTGTGCTGCCGATCGAACGTCCTCTACTTTATTAAGTGCTTCCCATGTGAATTCAGAGCGACCAAAATGTCCGTATGCTGCCGTTGGGCGGTACTTGGGCTTTAACAAGTCTAAGGAATCAATGATGGCTTTGGGGCGCAAATCAAACACTTTTTTAACGACTTCAATGAGACGTGCGTCTGAAATTTTGCCGGTTCCGTAGCTGTTTACATAAATCGAAACGGGGTCAGCGACTCCAATGGCATAAGCCAATTGTACCAAAGCTTCATCGGCCAATCCGGCTGCCACCAAGTTTTTAGCGACGTGTCGTGCCGCGTAGGCTGCGCTGCGATCCACTTTTGACGGGTCTTTCCCAGAAAATGCGCCTCCACCATGCGCTCCCTTTCCACCGTAAGTATCTACAATAATTTTACGTCCAGTTAGACCGGTGTCGCCGTGCGGGCCACCTATAATAAACTGTCCAGTAGGGTTCACGTGCAGAATCATATTATCGTCCATCAAGGCAGATGGAACGACTTTGGGAATCAAATATTTCTGTACGTCTGACTTAATCTTGCTGATCTCGACCTCTGGACCATGCTGAGTCGAAACGACAATTGTATGGACACGCTTAACGGTTTTGCCATCGTCTTCGTATTCAACCGTAACCTGACTCTTAGAGTCGGGTCTCAGGTATGGCATCAAGTCCGTTTCTTTTCTAATTCGAGCCAGTTCCTTTACCAATGCATGAGAATAACTCAACGCCATCGGCATTAACGACTCGGTTTCGGACGAGGCATAACCGAACATCATTCCCTGATCTCCTGCGCCCTGCTCAACGTGAAGACCTTTATCATCG
The DNA here is from genome assembly GCA_030833605.1 of Rhodothermales bacterium. Taxonomy (GTDB): domain Bacteria; phylum Bacteroidota; class Rhodothermia; order Rhodothermales; family UBA10348; genus UBA10348. The sequence goes on along the minus strand of JAURGV010000227.1, from coordinate 1,851 downwards.
TCAACACCTTGCGCGATGTCCGGGCTTTGTTCGTGGATCGATGTCAACACACCGCATGAATCCGCATCAAATCGCAACAAAGGATCGGTATACCCGATTTCTCTAATCACTTGTCGTGCGATTTCTTGGACGTCCACATAGGCTTTTGTGGTTACTTCGCCCGAAAGCACAACCAGTCCGGTTGTAACCAACGTCTCAACAGCCACGCGGCTATTCGGATCTTCCGCCAACATCGAATCTAGCACTGCGTCTGAAATTTGATCGGAAACCTTATCTGGATGGCCTTCTGAAACAGATTCAGACGTAAAAAGAAATGACATACGATTGAATGAGAGCTAGATAAAACTAAAATGGACCTTACAAAGATAAGTCAGTTGGGTTCTGATATTTACGAAGTCTGTATCAAGTACATCTACAAAATTGCTTCTACCCTATAAGACCCGTAATTTTGCATATTGAACGCCCGTTGGAGGCACCTTATTTTTCTTCGTAACAACGAAGACCCAAAAACACCTACCATTAGCAGGAGAGCAGGATATGTCCGAAATCGCAGACAAGGTACATGCAATTATCGTCGATAAACTAGGAGTTGATGTTTCAGACATTGCTCCAGAAGCATCATTTACCAACGATCTGGGTGCAGATTCCCTTGATACAGTTGAACTGATCATGGAATTCGAAAAAGAATTTGATTTAACCATCCCAGACGAAGACGCAGAAAAAATTGCGACCGTCGGCGATGCCGTTACGTATTTAACAGCCAAGTCTGCATAGTCAATTTGCACTTGTGCTCCTTGGTTGACACCGTCTTTTCCCGATAATTTACAATTACAGGAAGTTTGGCATGAGCCGACCTAATCGCAGGGTAGTGGTCACGGGCATGGGTGCCCTCACGCCTATCGGAAACGATCCCACTTCATTTTGGGACGCTATGATGGCTGGAAAAAGTGGCGCCGCCCCCATTACATATTTCGACACAGCTGAGTATGCAACCAATTTTGCATGTGAGCTGAAGAATTTTGATGTGAACGACTACCTTGATAGAAAGGAGGCCAGACGAATGGATCCTTTCTGTCAATATGCTATGGTGGTCGCAGACCAAGCGATTAAAGACGCTGGCATCAACCATGAAACGCTCACTCCCGAGCAACAGGAGCGCATTGGTGTCATTTTTGGTTCTGGCATTGGAGGATTGCAAGTCCTGTTCGATCAGGCGCGCAATTTGGTAGAAAACGGCCCGAGAAGGGTTTCACCTTTCTTTATACCGATGATGATTCCGGACATTGCTCCGGGTCAAATATCCATTCGGTATGGGCTTCGCGGACCCAATTATTCCTGTGTAAGTGCTTGCGCCACAGGTAATAACAACATTGGCGATGCCTTTATGCTCATTAAGATGGGCCATATGGATGCCGCAATTACGGGTGGAAGCGAAGCCAGCATTTCCGAACTGGGAGTGGGTGGGTTTAACGCCCTCAAAGCGCTTTCTACCAGAAACGACGAACCACACAAAGCGTCACGACCGTTCGACGCAACGAGAGATGGCTTTGTGCTTGGAGAAGGCGCGGGTGCTCTATTTGTGGAAGAATTGGAGCATGCGAAAGCTCGCGGTGCGCGCATTTATGCCGAAATTCTAGGAATTGGCATAAGTGGAGATGCTTACCACATCACAGCTCCCGATCCAAACGGAATTGGAGCGATCAATGCGATGAAAGGCGCGCTGCGCGATGCGAATCTAAACACAACCGATGTGCATTATCTAAATATGCACGGCACGTCCACTGGATTGGGTGATATCGCTGAATCCAATGCCATAAAGTCGGTTTTTGGTGATTATGCGTACAAAATGAA
>JAURGV010000226.1 GCA_030833605.1 Rhodothermales bacterium | reverse complement strand
CTTAAAGAAACCCACGTTACTGGCAGCGCTGCTTTTCGCCGTCGCAGCCGCGGCAAACTTACGAGCAGGCCACGTTCAAATTACCTATTATGTGACCTTTGCAGCGGGTATTTGGTGGATTGTGGAAGGGGTGGGAGCCCTTAAATCAAAGGAGACGGCTCAGTTCGTAAAAGCGACTGGATTATTGGTTTTGGGATCGTTTTTTGGCCTCCTAATGGTAGCTGAGCCGTATTTGGCGCATGCCGAACTGGCTCCTTATACAACGCGCGGATCGGGTGTTGGAGGGGCCGTAGGCGGAATGGGCTGGGAATACGCGATGGATTGGAGCCAAGGCGTCTCAGAATTGTGGACCTTGCTTATTGCAGACGCCTTTGGAGGCGCGGGCGCATCGTATTGGGGACCAAAAATATTTACAGGGGGGCCTCATCATTTTGGTGCGATTGTGTTGGTATTTGCCCTTTTCGGTGCCTGGAAGTGTAAGGACCGCACTAACCTTGCCTTGGTGATTGGAATTGCAGTGTTGACGCTGTTTTCGCTGGGCGAACATGCAGCAGTCATTAATCGCCCTATGTTCAATTATTTTCCCATGTTTTCAGCTTTTCGAGTGCCCGAAACGTGGCTGAGTGTGGTAGCGATGCTGGTCGCCCTTTTGGCAGCTCGTGGCGTTTCAAGCGTACTTAAAAATGAGTTTAAGCTGCGCAAAATCACTTCGAATCCAGCGTTGCAAGTCGCGGGAGGTGTAGTTGGTTTGTTGGTTCTTTTGATGGTTTTTGGGACCTCTCTGTTTTCTTTTGAAAAACCCCAAGAACGCGAAGAGCTATTTTCTCAAATTGCGCGGCAATACCCAACCATATCCTCTACAGATCCCCAAGTAGTATCGGTGATCGACGAGGAAATTAGTACCAGAAAAGCCACTCGGGTAGCTCTTTTTGATGCGGATACGAAAAGAGTCGCCCTGTTTGTGATTGCCCTTTCCTTCCTGCTTGTTTTACTTGTCCGAGGTACCCTTCCGCCTTGGGTAGCTGGATTTGGGATCATTTTGTTGGCCTCTCTTGAATTGGGAAGTGTCGGCCACAGGTACCTAAACGAAGAGGTTCTTTCAAGCGAGAGCTCTGTAGAAGAAAAAATCCAGCAATTTGGCTTTGATACGTTTCTTCTGAGTGAAAAAGCACGCGAAGGAGGCGACGGCGCATTTCGAGTGCTCTCGTTGGAATTTGCTAGGGATCCCAACACGAATGCGAGACCTTCCTATTTCTACGAATCGTTAGGAGGGTATTCGGCCGCCAAGTTGAGAGTGTTCCAGGATTTCATGGATCATGTGTTGTTCACGGGCACCGGAACGGGCATAAATATGAATGCCCTGAATATCGCGAATGTAAGGTATATCGTTGCGGGACAAGGAGTACCGGGAATAATTCCGGTTTACCAAGATGAACAAACAGGGATGGTTGTTTACGAAAACAATGCGGCTTTGGACAGAGCGTTTTTGGTAGACCAAGTTGTGTCGGTAGCCTCGGCAGAAGAAGCATGGTCCATCCTAAATGCTCCGACCTTTCGCCCCCACAACGAGGCCATTGTTATCAATGCGCCCGAAAATCTATTGGCTACGAATACAACGGATGGCGTTTCGGTGACGGATTCGTTGGGCGTGAGTAGCAATTCAGTAACCATGAGCAATTATACCGCGCAGCACATCCAATTGAATGTGACCACCGATAGGGACCGACTTTTGGTGATCAGTGAAGTGTATTATGCTCCAGGATGGACCGCATGGGTCGGCGGTGTAGAAACACCCATTTATCAGGTCAATCAATTATTTAGAGGTGTTGTCCTTCCAGCGGGTACCCACGACGTCGAATTGAAATTTTCTCCTCCATCGTTCATTTGGGGCAGAAGAATAACGGCAGCTGGCACCATGGTGGTATACGGCCTACTACTCCTTTTGGGATGGTTTGCCTATCAACGGCGTTCCAAAGAAGCTTTAATTTCGTAGGACCGCATTTGTGAAAAACGTCCTTTTTATCACCTACTATTTTCCACCTTCGGGTGGGTCGGGTGTCCAACGACCCTTGAAGTTCGTCAAATACCTTCCGGAATTTGGTTGGAATGTAACCGTGCTCACGGTCGACCCTGAAAATGCGGCTTACTCGGACGTGGATCGTCAACTGGGTGCTGATGTTTCCAAGCAGACCAAAGTGATTCGGACCAAATCATGGGACCCCTACTCCGCTTATGCGCGATTGATGGGGAAATCAAAAAAAGATGCCGTCGGAGTTGGGTTTTTAGGGGCGGAACATGCGTCCACGAAAGAAAAGTTTGCTCGGTGGGTTCGTGCCAACGTTTTTCTGCCGGATGCACGTGTGGGATGGGTCAGGTATGCGAAAAAAGCAGGCATTAAGCTGCTAAAAAGTGGCCATTACGATGCCATTGTTTCGACCGGCCCTCCGCACTCTTGCCATTTAGTAGGCGCATTTTTGTCCCAAAAATTTGAAATCCCTTGGGTTGCGGACATTCGGGATGCATGGCCCGATATGGCTTACGCCGATATGTTACCGACCAGTGATTGGGCTCGGAAACGAGATACTGACTTACGCGACAAAACACTGCGCAAGTCACACGTCCGAATTGCCGTTACCGAAGACTTGCGACAGACCATGCAAAGGGAGGTGGGCCTTCCTTTCGATGTGGTTCGCAACGGCTACGACCCCGCCGATTTTGAAGGTCTGGATCCTGTTTCCAGTACCGAATTCACGTTGGTTCATACGGGTACGATGGCTCCGGCGCGTAATCCCCTTCCTATTTGGCATCTTTTGGCTTCAAAAGCATCGAAAAAGCGATGGAGCGAAATGAAATTGATGTTTGTCGGGAATGTCGATTCCACCGTTTTCGAAGCGGCGAGAAAAGCAGAAGCCACCCACCTTTTGGAACATGTCGACTACGTGCCGCACAAAACAGCCATTCGGTACACGTTGGGGGCATCGCTGCTTTTGCTGCCCATCAATCGGGTGTCCGACGCTGCTGGTATTGTCACGGGCAAAATTTATGAATACATCGCTTCGGGTCGTCCCATTTTAGGCCTAGGAGACCCAAACGGAGAAGCCGCCGCTATTTTGAATGAAACGGGTGCTGGTCGCATGTTTGATTACGACGATGTCGATGCCATTGGGGCGTTCATCGACCAACACTACGCGGCCTGGATTTCGGGTCGTCCCATGGAAGGCGCAGATATTAAGCGTGCGGCGGCTTACAGCCGCCGCACCCAGACCCAGGAACTAGCTACCCTCTTACATTCCGTATCAAATCCTCCAGGCGAGGTAAACAGTTAATGGATATAGTGACCGTCGTTGGGGCTAGACCTCAGTTTATCAAAGCTGCTGTAGTAAGCGCTGCGCTTTCAAAAGCCGGCATTCAAGAGCGCATTATTCATACCGGACAACATTACGATCCGGGCATGAGCGACGTGTTTTTCGACGAACTGGGCATACCCAAGCCCGCCTTAAATCTGAATGTGGGATCGGGTTCACACGGCGCCCAAACCGGGGCCATGATGACCAAGCTGGAAGCCTACCTAAATGAGAAAAAACCAGATTGGATACTGGTTTATGGGGATACGAATTCTACCATCGCATCGTCCATGGTTGGAGCTAAAATGGGGATTCCTATCGCCCATGTGGAAGCTGGATTGCGCTCGTTTAACAGGAGCATGCCTGAGGAAATCAATCGCATCGTAACCGACCGCTTGTCGGACCTCTTGTTTTGTCCTACCCAAACGGCCGTCGATAATCTCCATCACGAGGGGATGACGAAGGGGGTCCATTTAACCGGCGATGTAATGCTCGACGCGACCCAATATTTTGGTGCTCGTTCAGATAAGCTTAGCCCGCTGCGCTCCATCGTCGACCTTGCACCGGGTTCGTATTACTTAGCTACAGTTCATCGCGCGGAGAACACCGACTCACCCGCGAGGATGGAGGCCATTTTGGAAGCTTTTTCGCGTTTGCAAAAAACCGTG
>JAURGV010000225.1 GCA_030833605.1 Rhodothermales bacterium | reverse complement strand
AATCGGGAAGTTGCTCTCGTTAATGCCGACAAATGTGTTGGATGTGGAATTTGTGTCGGTAGTTGCGATTCGTCCAGCATCACGCAATTTACGCTTCCCGTTATGGACGTTCGTCGTTTTGTGTCAACGCTAGAAGGTGACACCCGCCATGTTGCGTTTATTTGCGCTGAATCAGCCGGGGAACGGTTTGCGATTTCGGAGGATGGCTCCTGTGGCGAATTACCAGGTTACAAAGTAGTGCCGGTTCCATGTGTGGGTTGGGTTCACATGCTTACTGTAGAGCGGGCTCTACGAAGGGGCGCAGCTGGCGTACTCATTGCGGGTTGTGGCATAGATCCTGCCTGTCGACTAGGCGCTGAGTACACCGAAATGAGACTGAACGGTACACGGGAGCCGTGGTTAAGGACAGACCATGTGGACCCCTCAAAAGTCCATTTTAGTCGAATAGACAAAACAAACCCGGACGCTCTCATCCGCGAAGCTGCTGGGTTTTTGGGTCGAGATTTGACGTCTAAAAATCGTTTTTCTTTAAAACAGAAAGGGTCTGTTGCACGGAAGGTAGCTGTTGCAGTCTTTAGTGTGGTCGTACTGCTTGGGTTCACCGTATTCCTCTCTGATAGCCCGTATTCAAACCTGGAACGTGAAGGTTCGACGTTTATCGTGTCGCTTAAGCATGTAGGCGAGGTGGTGGCGTCCACTTCGGCCGAGTCCAATGTCGACGATTCGAATGTGTTGCCCCATATGCGACGTGAACGCCCCGTCGAGCGGATTCGCGTGCCCGTTCAGATCAGAATTAGCGTTGACGATACCATTCGTGCGCTGGATTCCTTCAAGCCAGGGGGACTGTTTAACGATGGTTTAAGCATAGGCATGACCCAAGTCGCCTTAAGTCCTGGGCGCCATGAAGTTAGCGTCGAGATGAACGGGTCTGCAGATCCAACCAATTGGCATGCGTCCTGGAAACAGTCCTTGGTATTTTATCCGAAGCAAAGCAAAGTTTTGGTTATTGATGAAGATGGACGTTTTCATCTGTATCAACAGTAGCCTCCTCGTTTCCACCAAACTTAGACCCCTTTGGAACGCGGTATGGTTGAAAGGGGATTGCCATTAGGTTCTTTAAGTTGTCGTTCTCCTTCGCCGCCATGTGCGTGTCGATGCCGTAGGTCAATTCGTTGAGGTTGTCGACTTTTGCAAAGGTTCTAAATACGCGATCCCAGATTGAAAATATGTTGCCGTAATTCGTATCGGTCAACGGCTGCGTGTTGTGGTGGTGCACCTTGTGCATATCTGGCGTCACGATTATCCAAGCCAACGACCAATCCAACCACTTTGGGAGCTTTATGTTAGCGTGGTTAAACTGGGAAAACAGGGCAGAAGCGGTTTGGTATATAAAAATCACGGCGATGGGTGTACCCGCCACAAATACAGCCAAAATCGTAAAAAATGCCCTAAATATGCTTTCTCCTGGATGATGGCGTAGCGCGGTAGTGACGTCAACGGTTGTGTCGGTGTGGTGAATCAGGTGAAATTTCCACATCCATTTAACGTGGTGTTCAATCAAATGAATGAGCCAAGCGCCGATCAGGTCCAGCACCATAATCCCAAACATAACATTGGCCCAAAGCGGAAGGTTGGCCCAATGCCACACGCCAAACTGCGCGGATTGTGCGAAGTCGGCAGCCTTAACAATTAAAAAGGCCAAGGAAAAATTGACGACTACCGTGGTCAGCGTAAAAACCAGGTTTAGTCCTAAATGCCGCCACCGTCGGTACGAAAACTGGAAAACCGGAATAAAGCCTTCCAAGACCCAGAACAAGAGGAGTCCTGAGGCTAACGCCAGCGATCGATACGTCGACGGGATGGTCTCGAAAAAGTCTAAAAAAGCATCCATGGGTTGTCTCAAAAGATTAACCCAAGATACGAATTCCAGCTATAGTCTAACCTTTACACCAACCGTTGCTGTTCGAACTTGTCCCACATTGTAGGTTGATCCCCACGTGTACCAGGCTGCGTTGGAAGCATAGAGTGTATCGAAAACGTTGAGGACATTCCCCCAGACGGTAATATTGCCATGTTCGAAGGAAAGACGTGCATTGAACACATCGTATCCAGAATAGGCGGCCTCATTGCTGTTGTCCATGAAATACTTACCCATGTGATTCCATTCGGTGGACACTCGGACCCCTCGCAAAAACGAAGGGGTATACGCTAATTCCATGTTACCCATCCACTTAGGAGAAAATGCCATGTCGTTGTCGGCGCGATCCACGCCGTAGTCATTGAATTCAACGAAACGATGGATGGAGTTTGACCCAGATACCCGAAGCGACCATTCGCGATCGGGTTGAATCAACGCCGTGTATTCGAGTCCATAATGCGCCGTTTCGCCTGCGTTTTCATTAACGAAAGAACCGTTGGGTGCAACGATGGGGATAATCTCCCCAAAGCCTTTCATGGAATAAAGGCTAACGTCTACGAAAGCCTTCCCGTGTAAGAGAGCCGCCCAACCACCGACTTCCATGGAGGAGAAGGTAGCCGGTTTTAATGAAGGTGTTTTTACCCCATTGTAGAGCTCGTTGACTTCTGGCGGTGCAAATCCCCAACTCATGTTGGCATAGGCGCCTTTTCCTCGTTTTAGGTCCACTGTGATGCCAATTCGTGGGCTGACATGCTGATAGGATGTGGTTTCGTCCGGGGCGCCGGAAAACGCAGAGGGGGTAAGAAAATTGTCGTATTGATATTGAACGTGGTCAAACCGTAAGGACCCGGATACTTTGATGGCTTCTGTGAATCGCTTGGACGCTTCTACAAAACCCGCAATATTCAAAATATCAGCGGCATAATCGGAGAGAAGCGAGTCCGGCGAAACATAGGAAGCATACTTGCCATCACTGTCCTTCGTGACGTCGATCCAGTTAGAGGAATAGGTTGAAGGGCTATAATCAGCTGAAAATCCCGAAAGTATGGTGACTTGAGGTTTGGTTAGTCTCCATTCTTGGTGACCGATCGCACCGAGGCTCCAAAAAGATTGCTTTTGAATTTCGCCAGTTGCTTTGGTTGGTTTTCCGCGCACCGATCTCACTTTCCAATACGGCAGTTGATCCAGTCGATTATTTCGTCCATAGAGGGTCAAATTGGACGAAGAATGGTCATTCCATTGATGAATCAACGTAGAGCGGACCCGCAGAGACGCTAATTCTCGGTAAGAAAAAGTATGCTGACTCGTAAAACCACGTTTGATAAAGTTTAAAGAATCGAGCGCACCATTCGTATCTGAATTTAGATTAGAATAGGAAATGGTGTTCTGCCAAAGCGACTTGTCGGATAGTTTAACGTCCACCCGAGAGGAGAACGCCAAGCGGTCATAATCGCTGTGTTCGTACCAGCTGTCCCGTTGCTTTGCCCCAAAGCCTGAAAATGAAACGCCGACATTATTTTTTTTGAATGATCCCGATACGTCGCTTCGTAGGTAGCCATACGAATCTCTTCGTAGGCCGAATTCAACGGGTGCGGCCAAGAAGGGGTTTTTTGAAATGGTATTAATCGAACCGGCAACTGCATTTCCACCATAAACAGCAGAAGAGGGGCCCCGGAGAATCTCGATCCTATCCAGGCCGTGCATGTTTGCTTCCAACAGCCCATTGGGGTTGAATATGCCGATCGGGCGGAGTGCAATTCCATCTTCCATAAATAGGAAATAGGCCTTGTTCGTAAACGGTTGCCGAATACTGAGTTTGTATTGGTCGTTGCCCAGGTCCACCATATGTACTCCCGCGACTTGGTTGAACACCTGAAATATCATGTCAGGATTTGTCCGTGCCAATTGTTCAGTCCCAATGGCTGAAATGGAAACCGCGCTCTCGGTCCTGGGCTGTAGCTCTCTAGACGCACTGACAATAATCGGATCCATATCCAATGCGGTAGGCTGCAATACTACTTTCAAAGGGTCTTTTGCGCTATTAACGGTCATTTGCAGCGTAGAATAGCCGATTCTGGAAAAAATGAGTCGAACGGGCAAATTGGATACGGTTACCTGGAATGCGCCATCGGCGTTGGTGAT
>JAURGV010000224.1 GCA_030833605.1 Rhodothermales bacterium | reverse complement strand
CTGTTTCACTACATGTTTATGGAGCTACCCTGTGTGGTGTCGAACTGTAAACCCTTGGAGCGCATCGTGAAAGAGACCGACTGCGGTCTGGTTTATACATCTGGAGTTGCCGCGGAATTGGCTGAACGAGTCAATAAACTGCTCGAAAATCGAGATCTACGCCTGGAATTAGGCCAAAAAGGAGCCCGAGCTGTGAAAATTAAGTACAACTGGGACGCCACGTCAAAAGGATTGATCGACGTGTATAACCGTCTTTTGGGTTAACCTCCCTCACGCGCAGTCCACTCCCGTCGCGCCACCTAATTACAAGGCATTCGCGAGGTGTTCGGCAATCCGATTCGCCGCTTTCCCGTCCCAAAACTGCGGAATCCGTCCTTTTTTCCAGTTTCCTGCGAGTGCGCGGTCGGCAGCGTCACAAATTAGATCCGCGTCCAGCGCCATCAGTTCGTTGGTGCCTTCGTCGATGGTAACAGGTCGCTCTGTATTGGGTCTGACGGTGACACACGGCACGTCTAAAGCCGTTGATTCTTCCTGAACCCCCCCACTATCGGTAACAATGAGGCCTGCGTGCATCATCAGATTCATGAATTCGAGGTATCCGATGGGTTCGGTCATTCGAATGTTGGGATGGGCATTTAGCGAATCAGCCAGTCCAACCAATTCCAATCTTTTGGAGGTCCTTGGATGAATCGGGAATACCACGTCTCCTTTTTCAGCCAAACGAAGCAGCGTATTCGCAAACACGGTCAATTGTTGGTCGTTGTCGACCATGGCCGGACGGTGGGCGGTGATCAAAAAATACCCATGTTCTTTGAGTCCAACGGACGACGCGTAGTTAGTCGCTTTCGCTTGCGCCTCAAAACGCCGCAACGAATCGATCATAACGTTCCCCGCGAAAAACATTTTAGACTCCGGGACGCCTTCATTCCGTAAATGAGTCAGCCCCGATGGCTCGCTGATGTACAAATGATCTGAAATGGCATCCGTTACAATTCGGTTGATTTCTTCCGGCATGCCTGGGTCAAACGAGCGCAGTCCGGCTTCGACGTGAACGACCGGGATTAACATTTTTTTGGCTGTGAGCGCCGTAGCAACGGTGGAGTTGACATCCCCGACCACTAAAACCACGTCAGGCCTATCTTTTTCGAATACTTTTTCTGTTTCGACCATGACCGCAGCGGTTTGTGTAGCGTGCGATCCCGACCCAATGCCTAAAAACATATCCGGTTTCGGCATCCCCAACTGACGAAAAAAGATATCGCTCATTTTTGCGTCGTAATGCTGACCCGTGTGAATGAGGGTGTTTTTAAAAGCGCCACTATCCGAAAACGCTTTCTCAATGGCAGCGATTTTAATAAAATTAGGACGTGCTCCGGCGATTAAAGCTGCCTTTATCATCAATCAAAACAAAGTATTTGAGTAAAAAGAATGCGTAAAGTAATCAATTCGAATCAGATCGGCCGTGATAAACTTTGACAATCGGGTAACGGCTGGTCTATATTCTACTTATAACCGAACAGAGCGATAAAGGGTATCCTTTCTGTGCTCCCTGCGTTCGTTTCCAAACGATCAAGGGTCGGAAATCAATCTTGACAATATAATAATTCGCGATGTCAGACGATTACGGAATTGCACTTGGAATGATCGAGACCAAAGGCTTAGTTGGAGCCATTGAAGCGGCTGATGCCATGGTTAAAGCGGCGAAAGTCCACTTGATCGGAAAAGAAAAAATTGGTGGTGGGTACGTAACGGTTATGGTTAGAGGGGACGTTGGTGCTGTGAAAGCAGCTACCGATGCCGGTGCCGCCGCTGCCGAACGGGTAGGTGAGTTGGTATCCGTGCACGTGATACCTCGGCCTCACTCCGACGTAGAGTCCATTTTGCCAACAGATTTGGCTGGCTAGGTCCTCCTAGTTAATCAACCTGTACCATCCACCTAATCAGTGTCATTATGGCCCGTGCCGTACATGAAGCACTCGGGTTTGTAGAAACGCGAGGTTTGGTGGCCGCTCTTGAGGCTGCCGATGCCATGTTGAAATCTGCCCAGGTTTCACTGATAGGAGTGGAACGTACTGACGCGGCATTGATGACGGTTCAAATCTCCGGAGAAACCGCGGCCGTTCAATCGGCAGTTGAAGCCGGTGTTGCCGCTGCAAAACGAATAGGTCTTGTGGTTTCTTCCCACGTAATCGCTCGGCCCTCAAGCGACGTGTATGCCATGCAAATGGCTAAAGAGAAGCCTGCTTCATCCCCATCGGCTGATCTTGAGCAAATGACCGTTCGTGATTTACGAGCGTATGCCCGAACGGTCGAAAACCTTCCTATTCAGGGACGAGAAATTGCCCGAGCAAATAAACAGCAGTTGCTAGAAGCGTTGGGTAAGCGCGGCTAACGTGTTATTCGGGGTCTAAACCATGGTCCGATCTTTTACTCAAAGACTTAAAGCTGCTTTTTTCCCCTCTCGGAGAAAAATGGGTTTCGATACTCCCGAAACCGAACGAAAAGGACTGGTTATTTCTCTTTGTATTTTGGCTGCCTCGGTACTTTGGTTCGCCTTCTCTATGAAAGAGACTTATACCCAAGTAATCGATTTTCCAACTGTAATCATTGACCTTCCCAGCGATAAGGCCTTAGTCAATCTACCCCCAAGCTCCATTAGAGCTCAAGTTGAGGGCGAGGGCGTCCAGGTCTTACGGCTGTTTTATAACCCACCCACTGTTTCCATTGAAGCTACTCCTGGCGAAATCGATTTGCTGTTGGTCGTTTCAGAGGCCGCAGGAAATGTAAGCTTGCAGTCCGTCACCCCCCGAAACATGTCCGTCGTGTTAGAGAATCGGGTTTATAAAAAAGTACCGGTCGTTGCTGAATTGGATGTCCAGCTGGCCGCCGGTTTTTGGCTGCTGGGTGATATTAGAACCAGTCCCGACTCAGTCACCGTATCCGGGGCCGCAAGCATTATGGAGAATATCACCTCTTGGAAGACACAGCGACGCCAATTGGGCGTACTAAGCGACTCGTTGGCAGCCACCATTTCCTTGTCGGACTCTTTGCGCGGACTGGTCGATCTGAGCATCCCGGAAGTAAGCGTCTATGCTGACGTGCAGGAATTCACCCAAGCATCTAGGGAAATCCCCGTGCGGGCTTTGGGACTTGCTGAAGGAAAGGATGTGACGTTTTCTCCTTCCACGGTAACCGTGACCTACTTGGTTCCCCTTTCTCAATTTGATGCCTCGTTGAAGGCAGACGATTTCTATGCTTTTGTCCCCTATTCGGAAACCGTCAGGGATGAAAATGGGCTGGTTTATCCGATGTTGCACTTTCCAGATGGACTCCACATTAGGGAGTCCAAACTGAACCCATCTGGAATACGTTATTACGACATCCAGAATGACTGATTCGAGAAGGATTAAAACATCAGCTACCTCGGATGGATACGTTGAACTTCCTACGGGCATATTTACGGTAGATGGTACGTGGTATCACACCACATTGAGTGATTTGGAAGCCTTTTCCCCGGCTGTGTATGCAAAAGTGGGGGCCTCTGGATTATTTGAGAAGGCCTCAGACTGGGCTCGGTTGCCAGCCACGCTGGCCGTTTGGGCACTACCTTTGTTTCTGGGTTTAATGCCGTGGTGGGGCGCCCTGGTTTTTGACATAGCTCTTTTTGTTTTTGCCTCCTTCACGCTTCCATCCCTCGTGATTTATGGGGTCATTCCCTTTGTGCGCCTATTGAATCATCCGTTCGCGCAGGGTTTCTTTTACGTTGCCGTGCTTAGCTATTTCGCGGCTCAAGGAGCCTACCCAGCCGTTTGGACCGGAATGGCGCTTTTTATAACGATGCGGTGGCAGTTGCTAAATCGTTTCGTGGAAGCACGACCAAGTAGCGATCAAACCGGACCATCCACGCTGGGCACCTCCGATCGAATACTCCGAAATGTGATCGTTTCGGCTTCCATCAAGTACGGTGCATCTCAGCCAGAAGTAGCGCGTATGGAAAAACGAATGATTGAAATTGCCACTCGTCACAAACGTAAAAAGTGATCTCCCTTGGTGCGTTGCAATCTGTCGGATTG
>JAURGV010000223.1 GCA_030833605.1 Rhodothermales bacterium | reverse complement strand
AATATTTCATTCGTACCGATTTTGACCGTTCGGCCTCGGTACGATACACCGTACCATCCACCGACACCGAGACCTCTATTTCACGCACGGGGCGAACTAGAATTGACCAAATTGGTCCAACTACGGCTATTTCTTGGTACATGCGTGCCAATTCGTTCCTCCGATTAGAAGGGTGGGCCATGGTTCAACGTATTTCGCACCAGCTCTATGGCGAGTTACCAGAAGGGCTGGAGTCTACAATTTCGAAAGCAGCTTCAAAGGGCCAAACCACAATTATTCCCAATGTGTCGGTAACCATGCAATGGGCGTGGTAAATTAGCGTATGAAACGAATTGGCATAACAGGCGGAATTGGTAGCGGTAAGTCGACATTTAGTCGGTTTCTTGAAGAGCAAGGTGCCGTTCTTTTTGATGCCGATCGGGTTGCGACCGATGTAATGGAAAACAATCCTGACGTCATCCAATCGCTCAAAAAAGTGCTTGGGGAAGCCGCGTATTTGACAGATGGGTCCTTAAATCGACCTTTTATATCTCAAGCCATTTTCACGGATGAATCAAAACGGGAATCGGTTGGAAAAATCGTGCATCCTGTTGTGCAGCAACGATTTGTGGAGAAAGCAGAGGCCGCGCAAAAGGAGGGAGCATTGATGCTGATTCGTGAAGCCGCCATTCCCGGCAGTGGGAATAAACAGGCGACGTTGGATTACTCCATTGTAGTCGTGGCACCGGATTCCATTCGTTTAGAGCGAGTTATGCAAAGAAGTGGCCTGACGGAAGACGAAGTCAAGGTTCGCATGAAGGCGCAGCCCACATTTATCGAGTATGTTGAGCATGCCAACGAAGTTGTATTTAATGAGGGCTCCATGGAGGACCTCAAGAAAAAAGCGGTTGCATTTTGGGACCGAATGATTGCGTCATGAACCTAGGCAAGACACCGATAGAAATGGGACCGTCGGTTCCTCGGCGACAAGGACCGGTTTCGAAGTGGATCTTCCAGCAACTCATGAAAGCTGCCGGATGGAAAATTACCGGTTCTATTCCCGATCTGAATAAGTTTGTATTGATTGGCGGTCCACACACATCCAATTGGGACTTTGTTTTCGGTGTTTTGAGTGTTTTCAGTCTGGGCTTAGACGTTCATTTTATTGGGAAGCACACCCTTTTTAAGCCGCCATTTGGCTGGTTATTGCGAAAATTCGGTGGGATACCCGTCAATCGTGCCAATCCCGGGACCTTGTATCGAGACATTTTACGAGGTTTTTCTGAAAACGAAGCCTTCGTTTTCGGGCTGTCTCCGGAGGGGACTCGGTCGAAAGTTGAAAAGTGGAAGCCTGGTTTTCATCGAATAGCCAAAGCAGCCAATGTCCCCATTCTTCCAGCCGCACTCGATTTTAAGCTCAAAACGGTGCATTATGGCCCTTTATTTTGGGTAACGGACGATTTTGAAGCAGATGTTCGTCACCTTAAATCGTTCTACGCTGGATTTGCCGCAAAACGGCCCGAATTATTCTAGCTGTTCGTGGGCACTAGAGATACACAGATAACAGGCGAATTGATTTAATTTGAATCATTTGCTGCCGATCCTAGGACAGAGTACCTGACTCCAAAGCGAGTGTAAATCTGTCCAAATGTCCAAACTGATCTCCATATACGGAAAGACCATCGGTCTTGTAACGAGTGTGTTTTTGGTATCGTTTACGGTACTCGCACTCGCATTCTTATCGATTTCAGCGTCGGAAGAGCGCGATCAGGTACGTGATTTGGAGCGCCTGATATTGATGGCCAACTCCGAAATTCGTGACTTCATGATTACGAAAGACCCGTCTCAGGCCAAGGAAACAGAACTCATTCTGCAGCAAGCCAATAAGATCGTCGAAGAGGGTATCCGCACAGAAAACTATCAAAGATTGCGGAATGAGGTTCTCATGTACCTTCATTCGATCAACAATTTGATTGAAATCTATCGGGAGCGAGGGTTTTATGAGGACGATGGGGTTGAAGGTCGAATAAATCGAATCTCCGCGAACATCGAAAGCCGCATCCGATCAACGGGACAAAACAGAGCCATGATAGCGCTCTTGGAGACCAGGAGGCAGGAAAAAAACTACCTCCTTCGCGGCTCTGAAGAAGCAATTTCAGGTGTTCATGCGGGTATTGACGTGCTGATGAGCGAATTAACCTCCGGCCAAATGAATAAGGAGGAAATCGCCATTATTTTTGAGGATTTGGGTGAGTACCAGCATAGTTTTGACAAATTGGTGTCCCTCAACGATTCGATGGAATGGACCAGAAGCCAATTGGTCTACTTCAAGGATGCCATCGGTGAAACACTGCAGTCAGTGATTCAAGCGGAGAAAATTCGGGCTCGCCGATACCTCTGGTCCTCATTGGCATTGATATTTGCGGCATTCTTTTTCGGGACATTATACACCTTCAGCGTCGCAAGGGATATTCTCAAGCCGCTGGGAAGACTGAGACACGTAATTCGTCGCATGGTCGATGGCGAAGTGATAAATGAGGAAGAGGTACAGGGCGTATTTAAAGGCGAACTGGCTGAATTGATGTCTTCCTTTGAAGAAGTAACCCTAGAAGTAAAACGAAGAGAGGACGCCGAAAAACGCCTTCAGGTCTCTAAGGATGCCGTCGAGCAGTATGCAACAGAGCTGGAATCTCGCACGCGTCAATTGGACGAAGCCGTTGTTCATTTGGGCGAAGCAAAACAAGAAGCCGATCTGGCGTCCCGGCGCAAAGCAGAGTTTTTGGCCAGCATGAGCCATGAAATTCGAACCCCGCTAAACGGAATTATCGGAATGTCGAGCTTGTTGTCTACCGATAGCTTGAAGTCCGATCAAAAAGAAATTGTCGATATTATTCGAACCAGTGGAGAATCCCTTTTAGGTATTGTGAATCACATCCTAGACTTTTCCAAGATTGAAGCGGGTGGCGTAATCCTAGAGCGATTGGAATTTGATGTATCGGAATGTGCGGAAGAAGCCATTTCGACCATCTCAAGACAAGCTGCGGAAAAGGATCTTGATATTTCCTATACCTTCGATTCATCCGTTCCCCGTACCGTTTTTGGGGACCCCTCACGAGTAAAACAAGTACTCGTCAATTTATTGGCGAACGCGGTTAAATTTACGAGTCATGGGGAAATCCACATTGCAGTGAGCCGGGGCGAAACGCATGGCGAAATCGTCGACCTTGATTTCAAGATTGTCGATACCGGCGTTGGAATTAGTAAAGAAAAGCAACAGTTTTTGTTTTCACCTTTTGAACAAGCGGATGCTTCAACTTCCCGGATGTTTGGTGGAACTGGGCTGGGTCTAAGCATAAGTCAAGGACTGGTCCACCTGATGGGCGGCAAAATGTCCTTATCCAGCTCTCCGGGAAACGGATCGACCTTCGGATTTTCTATAAAAGTCGAAATATCAACAGAATCTGTTTTAGAAGGTCCACCCGAAATGACTGGCCATTTAGTGTTGTTACTCAATGAATCGCCACTTTTTGGGCGGGCTTTGGACGGCATGTTTTCGGCTTTAGGCGTACACATGCGGGAAGCAACAACCGATGTTGAGGCATTCAAAAGCTTGCAAACGAATCCATACGCAGCTGTTTTTATCAATGAAGGGAAAAACGGCTTCGATGGCGTCGCAGCAGCAGCTATTGCTGGAATGCTCAAAGGTGTCGCTCCAGATGTACCGATTGTGGTGATGCGATTTATCGATCAAAACATGTTATCTGGCTCAACTCAGCTCATTCTTAAACCGGTCAAAAAATCCAGTTTAAAAATGCTAGTGAATCACTTGCTTATTGCCACCCAATCGGGGCAGCATGCTACGTCAGAGCCAGAAAATGACCTTTCTGAAGAGCCGGTATCGGAAACCGGGCCAAAGCAGGAGACTGCCGGGCATGCCTTTCCAAAAGATACGAGGGTAGATCGTTCCCCGTTGCGACGTACCAAACCATCCGTTCTGCTTGTTGAGGACAACGTAGTCAACCAGAAGGTTGGGGTACGAATGCTCAAGAAGATTGGGTGCGAGGTGGACGTAGTTGACAGTGGGGCTAAGGCTATCCAAGCCGTACAGTCCGGTAAATACACCGTTGTATTTATGGA
>JAURGV010000222.1 GCA_030833605.1 Rhodothermales bacterium | reverse complement strand
CGTCACACGAAGTAAACTTAACGCGTGGCCTTCCTTGTTTTTCGCCCTTTTCCGTTTCAATAGCATCCAGTGCTAGCCAATCTTCGTAGGAAAAAATGGCTGCTTGACGTGTTTTTAGAAGGTCTGAAATATCGGAAGGACCTGGCGTAAAATGCTTACCCATTGAAAGGTCTTCCAACATGCACTCCACGGTTTCAACGGCATCTGGTTTGTTGGTGCCAATGACTCCGGAAGGACCGCGCTTGATCCAGCCACCGGTGTAGCAACCCAATAGGGGCTCACCCGATTCTTGCATAATGCGACCCTTTTCGTTGCGAATAACGCCCCAGTCTTCCCTAAAAGGGATGTCAGGAAGTGCTTCACCCCGATAGCCTACGCTTCTGAAAACGAGTCCTACAGGCCACGTAAACGTTTGATCAGTCGATTTTGAAGACAATCGGCCTGAAGATGACGTTACAATTTCATTTCGAACTACCCGCATTGAGCCAACACCACCATCGTCGGCGGCAATTAGCTCCGTTGGGGAGACCAGAAAGCGAATTTCGCAGGTCCGAGCTGCAGATGGGTTTGTACCGTTAAGAAATCCATTCAGGACCTCTAACGACTTTTCCGTCATTCGATCTGGATTGGCCTCTAATTCTGCGGCACTATAAGTATCGAGCGCCATTTCATCGGGGAAGGTCACGGACGAAGCGTCCTGAAGTTCACCCATTTCCTTAATCTCCTTTAACGAAAAAGCAGCCTGGGACGGCCCTCTACGGCCCATAAGGATTACTTTTTTGACCTTGCTTTTTTTCAAGGCATCCAGTGCGTAATCGGCGATGTCGGTCTCTTTGAGCTCGTCTACGGTCTTACATAAGATCCTGGCCACATCTACGGCCACATTCCCAACCCCCACAACAGCAACGGTTTCTTGGCTCAAATCAAACGATAGGTTTCTGAAATCTGGATGGCCATTATACCAAGCGACGAATTCTGTCGCTGAGTGACTTCTATTCAGGTCCTCGCCGGGTATTCCCAAGCGCCGATCAACCAATGATCCGGTCGAAAAATAAACCAAATGGTAATGGGATTGGATATCCGCTAACGAGATGTGCTTTCCAAATTCTACGTTCCCAAAAAACCGAAACCTTGGATTGCTAGCCGTTTTGTCAAAAACGCGCGTCACGTTTTTGATTTTCTCATGGTCCGGTGCAACACCTGAGCGCACCAATCCATGGGGCGTCGGTAGCCGATCGTACACGTCGACGTGCACAACAATATCTTGTTGTTTGAAAAAATGCTCTGCGGCGTAAAAACCCGCAGGGCCCGCACCAATAACGGCGACTTTCCAAGGATTATTTTCGGTTCCGAATGAAGACATAATGGATCGTGTTCTATAATTGATTTCGGAATGTAGCGGTTGCAACGTGTAGCATCAAGCACTCGAAGCAGATCGAAGAGTAGAGGAAACCACCGCAATGTTGTGGGGTAGAGCCTGAGGAGCACCAACGGGAGACGTGTGAACTCCATTTTTAGCGCCAATTCGACTTTATTGTGTGGTATAGATCTATCGCGTAGGCGTGGTGTCTTGTCGTGGATTCGAGTTACGGCGCTGATTTTAGTGGCTGCTTTCGGTTCAATTCCGCAGCAGTCTAACGCTCAAGATCTACCCCTCGATAGGGACTTGCCCGTGGCTATCGACACCTTACAGGTTACAGGGGTTGGGCCGTTCCTCATTCGACCGTTTCTCGTGGCGTCAACCGTCAAGATTTGGGCGAACAGTTCATTATTGCAGCATTCGGAGTATGAACTCGATCCCGTGGCCGGATTTATACGATTTAAAACCGTAGCCAGCGATTCTTCGTTTTTCTTTGTGGCATCGTACGCGTTTGTACCACTTGAACTTTCGTCGACCTATTCCTTATGGCCCGCTTCAGCGCAGACCGATAAAGACAGACAGGCTAAAAAATGGGTCTCGCTGGGAAAATCGACAGCCCTCGTTTCAAAAGGAACCGTTTCAAGAGGGATTTTAACGGGAAGTGGCCGAGATGCGGCCGTAGAGTCCGGCTTGCGGCTTGAGGTGTCCGGGATGCTCACCGATAGCGTTTCGGTAAAAGCAGTGCTAACCGATGAGGATTCGCCACTTTTGCCGGAAGGCACCACGAGTAGAATCGATCAGTTTGACCAGGTATTTATAGAATTTGGTGCTCCGGCTGGAAGTGTGAAATTGGGTGATATGGACGTGGCTTATCAAGCGAGTTCATTTGCCCGACTTCAACGAAGGGTGCAAGGCGTTTCGCTCAACGCAGATGCCAATCGATTATCCACTCAACTTACGGGGACTTTTCGTGGGGTCGGCTCGACGTCTCGCGGGTCTTTTCGCTCACAAACCCTTTCCATCAAGGATGGTGTTCAAGGTCCATATCGGTTGGAAGGGGGGGCTGGTGAGCGCTTTGTGTTGATTTTGCCGGGTACCGAAAAAGTCTATGTGGACGGGGTTCTTCAAAACCGTGGGCTAGATGCAGATTACGTAGTCGACTATTCGTTGGGAGAAATTTCGTTTACGTCTGCGAAATTGGTTGGGTCTGAAAACCGGGTTCGGGTGGATTTTGAGTACACTTTTAACCAGTTTACGCGATCATTGTTGGCCACCGAGGGGGAAATACGATTCAATATTGCGCCAAATGCTAGTAGGTGGCTTGATCGCTCTGCGACGTTGACTTCGGCCGATAAATCGTTCTTGCTGGGCGTTTCTGCTATGCGCGAACGAGATGGAGACGCCTTTACACAAGAGCTTGGATTTTCAGAGGCAGATTCTGTGCTGATTCGAAATGCAGGGGATGGAACTGTTTTTAAATCAGGCGCCGGGGAAGTCGTGTACGATCCAGAAGCCCTGTTTACGCAATACTTTCAAGTCATTGATGAAGCCGGCGTCCGTTATGAAGTAGTGAATCGATTGCCCACGCCAGGAGAAAAGGTGTTTCGTGTACAATTTGCTTTTGTAGGCCCGCAAAACGGCGAATACATCCGAACCGGAGCGACCGAGTGGAATAATGTTGTTGCCCATTCCAATGGGATCATGTATCAGTTTGTAGGGTTGGGTCGCGGTTCTTATTCGGCAGAAGTACCCTTGGCTGCTCCGAAGCAAAAGGAAATCGTGAGCATGCGATTTGCCACTCCAAAAACTATTTTTGGCCGCGTAAGTGGCGAATGGGCTACGTCACGAAATGACCGTAACACGTTGTCTAGGATAGATTCAGCCGACGACATTGGGTTTGCACATGCCGTAAACCTATCAAGCCCTGAGGTCGACGTTTTGGGGTTCAAATCCATGGCTCAGGTGTCGGTGATCCAGCGAAGCAAAACCTTTTCGACGTTCGATCGAGCTCGCAATATTGAATTTGAGCGCGATTGGAATTTGCCCTCAATCACATCCGATGTAACCTCGAATCTCCTTGCCAACGAACGAGAAAGTGCTGTTGAATCTTCGTTGCGGTTTGAACATCCAGATTCTTCCGTACTGGAACTCGGATACGATCGTCTCGAACTAGGCTCGGTCATTGACGCGTCTAGAAAACAACTTGCGTTGTATAAACCTGAAAATCGTCTGCCAACGTTTTCCGTAAGTGGGTCCATCGTTTCCTTGTCGAATACCTTGACCGGTACCGATACGGATTGGGCCGCGTTTAAATCGCGCGTATCGGTTAACCAGTGGGCGGGCTTACAACATCCTTTTATAGAGTGGGAAGCCGAACGAGAAAAGGGGGAAGTGTACGCTTCCTTAAACTCTAAGGAATACGATGCTTTTCGGATTGGGAGCGAATACGGCGCCTCTTCACATCGCGTTTCTGTAACCCTCGAACAGCGGTTAGAGTATCCAACGTCTTTTATAGCAACAGAAAGTGATTTGCAGACCATTCGGAGCAATTGGCGCTATTCAGTAGGATCCCGTCTGAGCTCGAATATTCAATTGGGGGCCAAACGCATACATCGGTCCCTGGGTGGAGACACGCCGGGCCAACCGACCTCCAATACGCAAACGTCGCTTCTTATGGGGTTGAATGGATTTTGGACGTTCGGACTGTCTAATCGATTGAATTGGTTTTATGAAGTCCAATCCGAACAATCCGCTCGCATGCAA
>JAURGV010000221.1 GCA_030833605.1 Rhodothermales bacterium | reverse complement strand
ACCTACTTATTGACAACTGATAACCGGTTGATTGTGAGCTATCAGGCCAGCACCGACAAAGCTACTCCGGTGAATCTGACCCAACATTCGTATTTCAACTTGGCAGGGCCCGGTTCGGACAGCATTTTGGACCACGAGCTAATGATTGCTGCCGATCATTTCACCCCTATTGACGCAGGATTTATTCCAACAGGTGAGATTCAGTCGGTAGAAGGCACTCCGTTTGATTTTAAAACGCCAACCGCGATTGGTTCACGCATCAACGATGCCGATGGGCAACTGAAAAACGGCCTAGGCTATGACCACAATTTTGTGCTTTCGGATGTGAGCTCAGGGCTAAAAATGGCCGCGCGTGTTTACGAAAGAACCAGCGGCCGCATTCTGGAAATCAGCACAAACGAACCCGGTGTTCAGTTTTATGCCGGCAATTTCCTTGATGGCACGTTGACCGGAAAAGGAGGCCACGTGTATCCGTATCGTTCTGGTTTTTGTTTAGAGACGCAGCACTTTCCAGACTCTCCGAACCAGCCATCCTTTCCGACCACCATCCTGCAACCCGGGGAGCTGTACGCAACGCAAACCGTGTTCAAGTTTTCAACCGACGCCCCCTCACAATAGGTAAGGAATTAATTAAACGTCAGTTTACTGATTAAATCGACCTCTTCCTGTCGGTATGGCGTGCCGTCGATACGGAACACATCGTGAAACCACGGATCGGGTTCGATGGTTGGCTCGCCGTCTTTGGTTTGCGGGTGACCCCATGGAAAAATGGTGTTGGACTTGCCCGAAACGAGTCCCCAGTTAATGGCCCCAATGCCTTCATCCTTCCAGTAAGGCAGGTGGTTTTCAAACGTGTTTCCTGCGGAACGGGCCATGTATTCGGTGCAAATCAGAGGCCTTCCGGGTTGTTGCTCGCGAAGCCAAGCCACCCGAGCTTCGGTTTCCTCGGGTTTTTGGTAGCTGTGAAACGTGATGACATCAGAATGAGCTAGCTGAAAGGCATTGAGCTCTTCGAAATCATCCCCTTCGGTCCACATTCCAACGGAAATTGGTTGGCTGGGCGCGGCTTCGCGCGCCCAGCGCACGGTTTCTTTCAAAAATGGGAGCGATTCGGCAGGCGGATTTTTGCCGTTTCCAGGTTCGTTGTACACGTCCCAAAGCAAAACCCGCCCATCGTTTCCAAAGGTCGAAATTACATCTTTGGTATAGGCCTCTAGGGCCGGCCGGAGGGCCACATCCAATCGCTGTTTAACTCCTGGGCTTTCTACCCAGCCCGAGTTGTGAACGCCAGGGCGCGGTTCAGGCTGTGGGCCGAGTGTTGGGTTGTCTCCCCAAACATCGTCGTAGAGGACAAAAATGGTTTTTATGCCGTGCTTATCGGCGATGCCGAGGTATTCATTCATCCGTTCTTTTAATCCATCGGCCGATTGAGCCCACACCAAATAGTGTAGGTATACGCGCATCGTGTTAAACCCAATTCCCGCTGCCCATCCAAGCTCCCGATCGATGGTTTCTGGATCAAAATCGCCTTCCTGCCACATTTCAATCTGATTGATGGCGGTGCTGGGTACAAAATTGGCACCCACCATCCATTCTTGTTCAGCATACCAGGCCGTGGCTTTCTCTTCGCTCCATCGCTCCAGAGACGTGTTTGCTGGTTGTTCGACAGATTTTGGTGTGCAGCCGGCGAGAAAAAGAACCGCAAAAAATACCAGGAGTGTTGATTTCATTTCAATCAGGAGCGCTAAAATTACGAACGATTTTGGGAATGCGCGACAAATGGTGCAGAAAGTGTAACGCAGGAGTCCGATATTGGGGCTGCGTTTTGGGGGAAATCGCGGCGACGCGATACCCTTTACGCTCAATCTACTTCTACAGGACCACATCTTCCACCACATCATTCCATGGGTTTTCATCCAGACATTCAGGCTGTTTTATTCGACCTAGATGGTCTACTGGTTGACAGCGAACAAGCCTGGAATAGAGCGCGCATCGCTTTGGCGAAGGAATTTGGAGCGGTGTGGACCGAAAAGGAGCAACGCGCTCAAGCTGGTGTTCATACTGATGTGTGGGTGAATAACGTTCGCAAATGCATTGGCGACGCCTTGTCGCCCGATGAGGTGCAAGAACGAATTGTTTCCTCCATGGAATCGTACTATCGAGCCGGCGAAGTGCCTTTGTTACCGGGGGCTACAGAATGCATAACGCATTGTAGAAAGCACTTCAAAACAGCACTGGCCTCGGGGTCGCCGCGTCGATTAATCGACGCGGCCCTCGAGGGAACAGGTTGGGGCGCCTATTTTGATGAGGTGATATCTAGTGATGAAGTCGCCGCCGGAAAGCCAGCTCCTGATGTGTACCTCGAAGTGCTTCGAAAGCTGGGTGTAGCATCAAAAGAAGCACTTGTTTTGGAAGATTCCGGTGCCGGTATTCGTTCAGGAAAAGCGGCAGGGGCTTTTGTCATTGCCGTGCCCAACCCAGAAACCGACCCAGGCCCAGACGTCTTGGCATTAGCCGATTTAATCCTTCCGTCGTTGCGAGATGTAGAACGTTATTTTCCATCCACCGATTCACAAAGCCACTAAGCTCTATGCGTACGCTTCCTCGTTACATTCTTGTAATTATGCTCTTATGTGTTGGAGCGCAAGAGGTTAAGGCCCAGTCCAGAAGGGCGTTTTCTCCACGGGTTGGCAGTGTAGGTGCAACGACCACCTTTTTTGTGGGCGATCTTGATCTTCAAATAGAAGAAAAAACGGGCAGAGTGCTGAGCCTGCGCGCGAAAGCAAACGGGTTTGATTTTGCTCCAGGTGAGTGGATGTCGTCGCGTGCGGATTCTGGCTTTTACCAGCTCGGAGACGTGAACATGCGCGTTCGTTTTCCCGGAGAAGACTGGGTCTCGTTTTCAACCGCGCATTCGTTGCAAAGCGTTTCTGAAATCCCCGTATCTGAGCCCTCGGTAGCTGGTTTTGACTTGTCATCCTTATTTGAAGGAAGCGGACTTACCGTTAAACGCTATTGGGAGTCAACGGCCCAAGGGCTATCCCTCCGATTTGAATTGGAAAATAGTGGTTCTAAAACGGTAGAGATTGGAGCGCTTGGCTTCCCGATGATATTTAACAACATCATGCATGCGCGAAGTTTGGACAAAGCGCACGTCATGAACTCCTTCCACGATCCCTATATCGGACGCGACGCCGGCTATGTACAGGTCGCTCGACTCGATGGAACCGGATCCGTTTTGCTAGTGGTTCCGCTTTCTTCTGGAAACGATGCATCGACTCCTTTTGAAGCATGGCGGCCTCTTTTAGACGATCGAACGCCTCGAGGAACGACGCATGAAGGGTTTTACGAATGGATGGCGCATAGTAAAGCCTATGCCGAAAACGAGTGGAAGCAAGCGGAGTCTTGGAATGAAGCCTCGTCATTTGTATTAGAGCCGGGCGAAACCCGTAGTTATGGGGTTCGATTCTTGATCGCCCCGGATGTTCGCAGCATCGAACATCGCCTCCAAAAAGATGGTATGCCGGTTGCAGTGGGCTTGCCCGGGTATGTGATTCCTCAAGACACCGCATTTAAACTGTATCTCAGCGCACCATCAGCGATTTCCAAAATTGAGGTTGAGCCGGCAGGCGCTCTTCGCCTCGATCCCCTTTCTTCCATAAGTCCCGATTGGGTCGGGTATGCTGTAAACGGTTTGCAGTGGGGCCGCGCCCGGGTATCGGTGCATTATGCTGATGGACGCACGCAAACCATCCAGTACAAAGTTATTAAGCCGGCAGCCGATGTGGTTAGCGATATGGGCCGTTTTTTAACCAACGAGCAGTGGTTTGATCAGGCCAACGACCCGTTTAAGAGGGCCCCATCGGTAATCAGTTACGATTTCACCAACCAGCGGCAAGTTACGCAGGATTCCAGGGCTTGGATTGCCGGCTTGGGCGATGAAGCGGGCTCGGGTTCGTGGCTCACGGCCATCATGAAGCAATTGGTGGCACCGACGCGCGAAGAAGTCCAAAAAATGGAGCGCTTCGTCGACGAAACCCTATGGGGCGGACTGCAATACAGCGACGGACCCCTAAAATTTGGAGTGCGAAAGAGCCTGTTTTATTACGCCCCGGACTCGATGCCGGAGGGCACGTACAGCGATTCC
>JAURGV010000220.1 GCA_030833605.1 Rhodothermales bacterium | reverse complement strand
CAGACATACTGGGTTGCGCCGGGAATTTGGTAGCTGTTTACGAGGCGCAGATAGGCTCCGCCCGAATCGCTCGAAAGGTGGGCGCAGCTGTAGTTGAAGGGGGCAAAGCCCATCCAGGGCACCGTTTGGCCTTGGCTACAGCAAGCCGGCCCAAAGCGCAGGCTGTCGAGGCCGTCGCACCGTAAGTCTTGGTCCCACGGCCCCAACCATTGTTGCTTCACGGCGGCCTGCGAGGCGGCGGCAAACGAGGTAGTGTAGGGTAGGCTTACTTGCCCTCGTGCAGAAAACGCGAGGACCCAAGTGAATATCAATCCTATTGTACGCAACATGCTTAAAAGTACACGGTACGCATTCCCAAAGAGTCGCAGTTTTTGCTAAATCAATGGGGGTTCGCAGTAATAACTGCCGGCTTTGAACCAATTTCGGGCGGCCACGCGCGATATCCGCGAATGAACTGCGTGGCTAAGTGCCAAGCGTTGCGTGGGCTTCGCCGTCCGGGGTACTTAAACAGTCCGACGTACATACCAAAAAAGGCCATGTACGGAATTCGGAGAAGGAAGAATCCGACAAGGTTGAACTTGCGGTGGTACATGCCAAAATTAAAGAAGCTGTCGGCATACCAAGGGAACGGATCTCGATCCTTAAAGAAGGCATTCCCGTTCCGCTGAGGGTAGTGGTTTACCGTAATGGCACTTCGAAATGAAATGCTATAGCCTGCGCGAATGAACTGCCTTGCAAAATCCGTTTCTTCATGTATTCCAGTCCCGATGTAGGAGGGTTCGTAATGAAAATGCTCGTTGCGCTCAGATTTAATGAATCCAAAGCACGGTCCACTGTAGCTATTTAGACCGTCAGCATTAGTGGTACTATTGTTGTTATTGAAAAAATGACCGTACCAGGTAAATCGTTGTACGTTTCGAGTTGAAGTTTCTAGTTGATCTGGTTCGACAATCCGCGGCGTGACAATTCGGTCTGGATGTTGGGTGAGAAAGTTATGGATGTACCACAAAGCGTCGCTTGGAAGGACGACATCATCGTCGATGATAACTACCATTCCATTTGGACTTCGGTGGAAACCGGTATCCTTGGCAATACAGCGATTCTGGATGGCCATTTCTACATAATCGACGGCAATTTTAGGATTAAGGTGGGCTAACATTCCTTTTACCGCAGAACGGGCATCAGGTTGGGTACTTTGATCAATTACAATAATTTTTTGAGGGTGTAGAATTTGAATGTTGATGCTCTCAATAAGTGGAATCCAGACGTTTGGTCGATTAAACGTGGGAATTATTAACGTTACAGGGTCACCTGGTGTTAATGAGGTGAACTCTGGGCGCTTTCGATTCGTGAAATTGGTCCAAAGAAGCCGAACAGCACTGCTCACTTCTGCTGGACTGAACCAAGAAAATGAAATTTGGTAACCTGATCGCCTGCAGGTATGCCAAAACATAAAAAGGGTAAACGACTCAGTGGTAATTATGGCAATTGCAGAACCATAAGTTCCAAATTTTGGAAGTAAAATGATGTTTAAGACGATACTTACAAGAGCACCTGCGGCGGTGACCCATAGAACATTTCGATCTCGACCAATATTAAGTAGAACTTGGTTGGATAAGGTTGCTGAAATTCCTGTAATAAACGGGACGATCAGGAGCCATCTAAAGATCCATAGCGCATCTGAATACTCGGAGCCAAAAAGAGAATGTACGAGCCATGGACTAACTAGAACCATAAACATGCTTGCCAAAAGAAGTGCGAGCATCGAAGTTGAAACGTTCTGACTTACGCGGTTGAGCCCTTCTTCTTTGGACAATTGAAAACCAAGCGTTGCATGGGGCAACATGGCAAAAACTAAGGGTATACCGATAAGAGCCTGACTTATGTTCATTAACCTCCATCCCAAACTGAATATTCCGACTTCTTCAAAAGTGACAAAGAAACCAAGTAGGATAATAGAAACCGTTTGATAGGTGTTGTTGATAATCGAGGTGGTAAACAAATACCGCTCCTTCCAAAGCAAGTCCCAAGTCGCCCGGTCCCAACGAATTCGAAACGCAATACGGTCCTTGATGACCGCAATCAAAAAGGTAACAAGTCCCACGGCTACCGTGCTCAAACTTAGTATTAATGGGTAGCGATAGTAGTGTTCGGGTTGTCGAATCACCAGAAAAAGCAACCCAACAAAGACGAGTTTGATCACAAAGTGTATCGGGACGATTCGATCCATTTTTTGCGTTCCTTGAAAGTACCAGTTGGGCATGAGGACCCAACCGAAGACTAACAGAAAGCTTGCGTACGCCGCGCGGGTATGGTTCTTCAGTTCTGGAACGGTAACGTTTAGGACGGCAAAAAATGCCGTAGCCACAATAAATAATGCGAGCCGCGCCGAAACCACACGGCTAAAAAGCTCATCAATTTTGGATTTATCGTGGGCATTACGGGCGATCTCTCGTGTAGCAGAGACATCAAATCCATAGGTAACCATGAGGCTGAAGTACCCGACGATCACGCTAAGAAAGTTAACAATGCCAAAAAACTTTGGTCCTACTACGTTTCCGAGATAGGGCAGAGCAATGATTGGAAAGATGTACTGCAAAAATTGCAGCACTGAGTTCGATAGCGCGTTGGTGAACAGCGACCCTTTTTTCACGCGCTAAAGGTAGAGGTTCCGCGCTGCACAGAACCGAAGTGCCTATTTTTGGGGAATGGATGCCCCAAGCAGAATATGTGTGGTTATGGGTGATACTCGCCCGGTATACACTGACGAGCGGGCATGGTCTAGTTATCCCAGCTTGGCTTTTGCCATTAATGAGCGATTTGCGCGTCAAAATGGTTGGGATTTTCGTTATGAACAGTACGAAATCGCGCAGATGCCTTGGGGCCCCCTTGATGCGTATTCAACGAAGTCGAAGCAACATCGTGCTCCAACGTGGATCAAACTAATGGCGGTTGATCATGCCTTCGAAATGGGGTACAATACGGTTGTTTGGATCGACACGGACTGCATCTTTTACAACCACGAGGCCGATTGGTCTGATGTTTTAAATTTTCTATTGACCAAGAATTTTGTGGGTTGGGTTGATAAACCATTTAATGATCATTCGTTGTGTGCGGGCTTCTTTGCCGTTCGCAATCGGCCAGAGGTACGGAATTTACTTCAGGACCTATGGGTAAACCCTTCAAAGTTTCATTGGAAGCAATTCCACGAACAAGCAGAGCTAAACAACTTTTTTCAACGCTCTGGACCTGAATGGCTTGAACTGATTGATGAGCCGATGTTTTCGCTAGAGTCGAAGACGCAGCGGCTCCTTCATATAGCGAGTTTTGACTCCTTACTCCGGGTTCCCATGTTCACGGAATGGCTCACCGCTCGAAGCCTAGGTCCGCCGTCAGAGGAGGCGGTTTTAGCTAGCGTGTTTCAAACGCTCAAGGTCGATGATTATGATTATAAATGGTCTGGAATTCAGCCTGGATCATTAGATCGCGCTCGGCGAGTAGTTCGTTCGTTGCGCAGTTTTGGCCGTAGAACGGCCAAGAACATATACCGGTGGATTCGTCCCTTAAGGTGATCTTTGCTTAAATATGAGTCGATTTGGAATTAGCATTTTTGCTTTGGCCAACATTTGGCTGAGTTCGATCAGCGGTTCATATGCGCAAAATAAATGGCCTGACTTGGCCAAGAAAATGTACGGAACGGCTCCTGCGCCTTCCATTATTTACAATCCATGGCGGTCGCATTATTGGCCATATCAGGATTTTGGATTAACGAATATGTATGGAGCAACCTATTAGAGTGTAACCTACATGTCCTTTATCAATACCTACCGCGAACGATGCCATATTCTGGCTTTTCGAAGAAATTGGCGAAACGGTAATCGGTTTGATTTAGCCTACGGTATCGGAATTACCTATGGGTATGATGGTCAACTTTACTATGCTCAGTCCATACCCGTTTGGATTCGTGAAACAATATTATTTAAAACCGATTTTAACCCCATGGCTGGTTTTGATCTTTCCTACCGCCTTACAAAAGGACTGCATGCTAACCTTGTATTTTTCCAATTTTTGTTACCTGGGGGCAACGTACCAATTCAATTATAAGTAAACTACCTTTGCGCCGCAGTTGCTAGGGCGGCTGCCTTCACA
>JAURGV010000021.1 GCA_030833605.1 Rhodothermales bacterium | reverse complement strand
GTGAACAAGCTCGACGTTCTTTAGGACACCAGCATTAGACAACACGCTAGACTTCAGGCCGCCAATAAAACCCCAGTTGGGTTTTTACTTCATCTGGAAGCACAGGAAGCTCCGATCGGGGAATGAAAAACGTTGAAAGGTTATTCAAATCGCCAAATACGCGGTTGTTATCGGCAGCTTTTCGCAAGTATTCGCTCCCGGAAGATCCCCCAGTGCCAATCTTCGTCCCAAT
The DNA here is from genome assembly GCA_030833605.1 of Rhodothermales bacterium. Classification (GTDB taxonomy): domain Bacteria; phylum Bacteroidota; class Rhodothermia; order Rhodothermales; family UBA10348; genus UBA10348. Next base: position 16,513 of record JAURGV010000021.1, on the reverse strand, counting down.
CATTCGCATCGCCATCAGGGCATGGCGGTAGCGCCATGTGGTAAAGTTCTCGTCGATGTCCACCAACACATGCAGCAACCTAAACGGGAGATGCAGAATGGGTTCGTCCCGGTACAAATGAATCAAAAGGGCGGCCCTCAGCGCCTTGTGAGATAGCCTTACCTCGCCTTTTTGCAGTAATTCTTCGTACCGCTCCACATTGAACAAGGCGTCAAAGTGGGTGCTGGTCTTTTTCAAGTTCGCCACCTGAACGGCTACTTCGGCTTCAGTTAGGGTCGGGTTGTCGCGAATAAGTTGCTCATCCGAGGCCAACATTTTATCGACGGACTCTCGGTATTGCTCCCAAAAGTCAAACATCCCGAATTGCACAAACGGCGTCCTTTCTAACCACGACTGAATCAGTCCAAATAAATTGGCGTGTTGTTCGGTAGCCTCGACGCGATCTTTATCCTTATCAGTAAATCGAGACGTATACGATGTTTTTTCAAACGCATGGCGGTCGTGTTTCCGCATGCCCAGTTTATTCTCCACCAGTCGCCACTGCACGCTTTGAAACCCAGAAGCTGGCACGAGATCGTCTCTGAAATCGAGAAAATCCAACGGCGTCATCGTTTCCAACACGTCAATTTGTTGGGTTAGCACGCGTTGTATGGCAACGATTCGCTCTAAGTGCGCAGTCGCTTTCCCAAGCCCCTTTTCTTCAACAACTTTGTGGTCTAGGATGCGCAAAACGCCATCAATCTCCCACAAAATCTGCTTAAACCACAGTTCGTACGCCTGATGGATGATGATGAACAACATTTCATCGTGCGCCGGAGGCCCATTTTTGCCCGATTCAAGGTGCTGCGCATCTAACAGTTTACCGAGTTGGAGGTAATCTCCGTAATACAAGGCCGAATCTGATCCGCTCATTTAATACCTGTTGCCGTAGCATGCTGTGCATCCAAAATGTAAATGTCGGCTAGGTTTCGTCCCACCTGGCCATAGTCCAAGCCATACCCTACGACAAACAAGTTTTTGATTCGAAAACCCACGTAATCCAGCGGAACGTCCACTTTGGTGGCTTCATACTTATGAAGCAACGTGGCTACCTTAATGGACGCAGGTTTTTCAACCGCAAGATTGGCCAGCATAAATTCCATGGACAACCCCGTATCGACAATGTCTTCGACGATTATCACATGTCTGTCCCTGATGTCGGCGTCAATATGCTTCAGTTCGCGTACTTCCCCGGATGAAATTTTTTGCGCGCCGTAGGACGACAGTTTCATGAAGTCCACCTCGCAATCGATGTCGATATACCGCATCAAATCGGCCAAGAAAATGAACGCACCGTTCAAAACGCCAATCAGAATGGGCTTTTTTCCTTCGTAATCTTTCGAAATCTGTTCGCCCAGCTCTTTGGTTCGAATCCGCAGGGTTTCGGCGGTCAGATATTTTCGAAATCGTTCGCCACGAATGGTCACGGTTTGATCGTCGTGAACCAAAAACGTCACTTCCATTGGGTCAAATGGTCTACTTAATGAGGATGGGGCGCACTGCAAAATAGGAGATCGTTATTACTTCTCCTCGTTTTATTCCACTGAATTTGAATGCCATGTGATGAAAAGCACTTCACGCGTACCATCGGTCACCCGAAAACGATGATCAATTTGGTGCCCAACCACCCACACGATGGTATCGTTTGACTCCATTACCATAACATCGCCCCTCTGATGGGACGCCATTTTCCTTTGCGTCAGAAATTTTTTGACCTTTTGACTTCCGTCGACTCCTAAAGGCCTAAACGCATCGCCCGGACGCCACCTGCGAATCCGAAGTGGAAAGGTGATTTTTCCCAGATCCAACGCCGCTTGATCGGACGAATTGCTAAGCACTGAAACCTCCTCAACACGTCGCTTTTCAAAGGTAAACGGCATTTCGGCATCCGATTTAAGGTCGGCCTGAAGCTCCCAAAACACTTCACCAGCGGCCATCGGCTTCGTGCTTAATTGTTTGGTCGAGGCCAAGGCGTCCGTTACAAAAACAAGCCCGCTTCTTTCCTTCCAAACATGGATGCGACCCAGCTGGGCCCTTTTCCCTACCGGTCCATGTAATAAACGCTTTAGTCTATGGATGGAACTGGCTCGTCTTGGGGCGTGAGGGTCCAAATATCCCATAATATCAAGCAGCACAAGACCTTGGAACACGTCTGGTATATCCTCCCACTCGGTCAAACTCAGTTCAATGCGACCATCCGTTGCCTGCTGTAGCGTCCTTAAAATGGCGGTCCTCACATCAGAAATATGACGTGATAGCTGTTGACCGGCCTCCAAAAACGATGCATACGTTTGCTCGTCAAGCGCTTCTAGCTCTGCCCGAATTCCATTTCGGAGGTATCGTTTATTGGAATTTGAAGCATCTTCGCGCCATTTCAATCCATGTTGGACAGCGTAGCGCTTCAACCTTGACTTCGTTACCCCAAGCAGTGGCCGTACGAGCGACACATTAACGTCGAGTACTCGGGAAGACTGCATCCCAGATAACCCTGCTAATTCGCCTCCGCGTAACAGGTTCAGCAGCATGGTTTCCAGTTGGTCATCCGCATGATGCGCTGTGACGACGGTATCCATCGTTCTCGATGTACAGCACGTAATAAACCACTCATACCGCAGTTTTCTCGCCCAAGGCTGAATCGATCCACTCGGTTTCTGAACGTTCCGCGCATCCAGAACCCACACCGGAACACCAAGGGCTTGGCTCAAATCCCGAACCAGTTGCTCATCTAAGTCTGATTCCTTTCCCCGTAACCCATAATTAACGTGCGCTAGTTCAATGGTTATTCCGGCCGCATGTAGCCAATGTGCCAAAACAACGGAGTCCAAACCACCACTAATGGCGACCAGTACGCCCTTTTTAGCCTTCAATCCACCGAGTGAGTCTACCGAAAGTATTCCATGCGCTTTTTTCGCCATAAGACAAGCCTCCGGGCTTATCGTTTATCAAACCGTTCGCGCAGTTCTTCGCCGGATACGGTGATCATGGTCGGACGTCCATCGGGGCCAGCATAAGGTAATTGACATTCAAACAATTGATCAATGAGAGCACGCATCTCTTTGGGGCTCATTTTGTTACCGGCTTTAACTGCTCCTCGTTTTGCGATGGAACGGGCCAGGTTTTCTCGACCAGATAGCTGTTCAATACGTTCAAACAATCGGTATTGATCAATAATTTCATCCAAGACGCCCCCTTCGTCACCGGTAGCGATATCCGCAGGTACCCCTTTAATGGTGACGCTCTTGGCCCCCACTAAATCCAAGTCAAAGCCCAAACGATTCAAATCTGGGATAAGTGCTTCCAATAACACATGATCGGCCGCAGATAATTCCAATTTACGCGGGAAGAGTAGCTGCTGGCTAAGCCCAAACCCTTCTTGTAAACAGGCGGCTGCCTGTTCGTATAGAATCCGCTCATGGGCCGCTTGCTGATCAATAACCACTAATCCTGACCGAATTTGAGTCAAGATATAGGTGTCGTGGAGTTGCCATAACAATCCTTCCTCCCCAATGCCGCCGGCTCTTCCCGCCTTCATCTCGGTATGCTGTGAAGCGACTGTTACCGCGCCTTTGAGCAGCTCTCTGGTGGCTTCTGAGCCCCACTGGGCACGTGGCTCAGAAGAATACGTCGGGGAATAGGTGGCAGTCTTTGGGCCATTCGCCGAAGACGGGAGATCAAATCCTAAATTTATTCCCCTTAACGGTGTCGCCTGAGCGCTATCTGGAGTTTGCAGGGCCATGCCTAGTGCGCGCCGTACAACGGCGCGCAACATGCCGTACACCCCGCGTTCATCGTCAAATTTGACTTCAGACTTGGTCGGGTGAACATTTACGTCTACGTGACGGGTATCGATATCCAGAAATAAAATAAAAAATGGAAAAGACCCTTCCGGTAACAGGTATTCGTAAGCCGAATGCACCGCGTGTTCGATGTAGCGCTGCTTTACGGAACGACCGTTTACAAACAAATACTGTTGTCCCCGAGTCCTTTTTGCTTGCTCGGGGAAACCTAACAATCCTTTTACCGACAGATAACTGGTCGACTCATCGACCTCAATAAATTTGGTTTTTGCAGGCGTCGAGGTCAGCGCAATCACTCTGTCCTTGAGCGCCTTCCAGCGATCTCCGTCGGCATTCGTTTTGCCGTCCAAGAGAACATCAACCAACACGTTCTTGTCGTGCTGAACTTTAAAGCCAACGTTGGGGTGAGAAAGCGCAAGCACCTCCACCATATCAAGCGTGTGCTTGAGCTCGGTTTGAGGTCTTTTTAAGAAATTCCGCCTTGCTGGGACGTTATAAAACAGATTCCGAACGGCTATAGAGGTCCCTTTTCTGGGGGCATCTCTTCCTTCTTCAATAACGTCTCCCCCATCCAAACGCAAACTGAACGACGGTTGAGAAAAATCTTGCCCCGTGAGCAATTCCAACTGGGAAACCGCTGCAATAGAAGCCAATGCTTCCCCTCGAAAACCCAACGTATGAATGTTATCGAGGTCTTCTGCCGAACGAATTTTACTGGTCGCGTGACGCGTAAAACACAATTTCGCGTCACGCGCGGTCATCCCGCACCCGTTATCGGTGACTTGGATCAATGAACTCCCTGCATCGATCAAGTAGATTTCAATTTCATCCGCTCCGGCATCCAGCGCATTTTCAACCAACTCCTTCACGACAGAAGCAGGTCGGCCCACAACTTCTCCCGCAGCAATTTTATTTGCCAGGGAGATGGGCATCACCTGAATGATATCTCCTACCTCTTCTTCAATCACTGTATGTTGGTTTGCTTCGATCCTACTTAACCCAAATTCAAATAAACGTAAATCACAATGGCGAAAAGAATAGCAAAATAGATAATCCCAGACGTATTTCGGCGCTTTCCGGTGATGCGTTTAACACGCATTCGTTGCCGGAGACGCTCTTCTTTTTTGGGATCGTAAAAACGAGGTTCGTAATCAAATCGCTTATTGCGGACCTTCCTGTTGGGGATAAATAAACCCATTATATCGCGGTATTTTGCTCCATATTAGCACCTATACCGTTGGAAACCGCCTCTCGTTCCTGCACAATTTATCCACCGAGTCATATCAACCCAGTATGCCGGTCGCATGATGTAGATAAAGGTAGTAAGCCGGTGCGGTAAATATGAGGGAGTCAAACCGATCCAACATGCCACCATGACCCGGAAGAAGGCTACCTGAATCTTTTACGCCAGCATTTCTTTTGAAAGCGCTCTCCAATAGATCCCCCAACTGGCCCCAAACGCCCCCAAGCAGTGCCAATACGCCTGCATCTACCCAGGTCAGGTCGGTTAGGACTGAATGTTTGAAAATAACGGCGACAATTAAGGCAAACAGTACTCCACCGACGGTCCCTTCCCATGTTTTATTGGGAGATATCGACGGTGCAAATTTATGTTTACCCCATGTTTTCCCGGTATAATAGGCGCCCGAATCGGTGGCCCATATTAACGCGAGAAGCATAAGAGTGAGCCAAAATGCGCCCGGTTGACCTAGATTCTCATACGCTTCCCACTGAATATCTACGAGAAAGCTCAGTAACCAAACGGGATAAAAACTGGCTAGCAAGGCTCCTGAAACGCGTTCTGCTATACGATCGGGGCCAGTTCGAAGCCTAGAAAAAGCGAAAAGAAGTAAAGTCGCGGTACCTATTGCCTCCAAATGACTTACGAACGGCCTTAAGAGTATGACCACACCCATCAGCATCGTCCATACCGTACTGATCGGCCATTTGGCGTGCTGCAACAACTTTATCATTTCAAACTGAGCAACAAGCGCAATTACAACGATAAAACCGAAAAAATACCAGCCTCCGAGCCACAAAAGGCCTAATACAATAGGGATTCCAACGGCGGCTGTAGCAATCCTCTCCAATCCTTGGGTCATTTAATACCTTTAAAACGCTAAATACTTAAACTAAGAGGACTTCACTTTTTCGATGATCCCGGTGGATCTACATGTTCAGGATCTGCTGCCAACGCGGCTTCGGTCAAATCCGCAAGAGAAAGCTGTGCCTCTGATAACAATGAGATGGCTGCGGATGCTGATTCCGGCGCTACCATAATATAAACTCTGGAGAGGGCACCAACCGTTAACTTGAATGCACTATCCTTCTTCGTCATGATTACTGTTGGAATTCCTGCGTCTTCCAACTTACTACGAACAATATCGATCTCGTAATCCGTTCCGCTCTCAAAAACGGATACCCAACCTTCAAATGTTTTTGCTTTCATCGTATTCGGTTTCAGAAGAGACGGGGCTGCCTTTTAGGGCGCTGTCTACAGTAAACTGACGATGTAAGATAAACAAAACCGCGACAAGGATAATAGTAGCAGGAATTACAACGTAGAGCGGCATTTCAAAAGTCTCTAGGTCGAACGCTGCGCCTTCTGCTGAAGCAACTTTACCAAGAATAGCCGCAAACGAGTTGTTCGCTAAATGGACCAACATGGCAGGCAAAATACTATTTGTTCGCCATGTCAAATAGGCCATGAACACACCAAGCATCGAGAGAGGTATCGCCTGCGTGAGCCTCAAATGGTACAGTCCAAAAACCACACCCGATAAAACAATACCCCACACAATGCCCGTACTTCGTTCTGCCTGGCGTTGGAAATACCCCCTAAAAAGCACTTCTTCGCAGATGGCAGGCGTCAAGGCTAGCATAGAAATGCTGAACACCAAGGAAAAATCTTTCGTTAAAATATGCTCAATCATATCCATTTGAGCTTTTTCAAAGTCTCGGATCGATTGTGGCCAAGGCAATCCATCGCTGACTACGCCAAACCACTGAACCACTGGAATCAATGCAAACAGAGCCACTACGGACAAAATGAGCACTTTCCAGTCCACTCCTCGTAGGCGCAAATACGACTTCCACGAAGAGGTATGTAACCTGGATAGAAGTAAGGCGGGGACTAAAAGACCAAAAAACTGCCCAACCGTATTGGCAATGAGAAGCGAAGCGGCGTTATCCGCTAAAACCTGGGCTTGGTTGTTAATGAGATCGGAGATCGCGACCCCAGACGAAAATATGATCGCCAGCGACACCACCAAACTGATGCCTTGAAATAATATAAAAGCCACAAATAGGCCTATAAAGCCCATCATAAGTGGTCTATTTGGCTTTTTTTCGAGTCTTCCGTCTAACTCGAAGTCAAAAGTGGAATCGAGTGAATTCACCGAGCCTCGCTGTTTTCAAATTGAGTGATTGCCCGTAGAACGCCTGAATTGAATTCGGGTCCCACGTGGCTTTATTCAATCGCCTTGAAAAGGCCAACTAACGGTAAGGTAGCCCTAGCATCGCGTTACGCAGATACTTCCACAATATCTCGGCGTAGTTTATTGATAATGGTACGAAGTCTGGTATAAACGTATTTGTGGTTTTCGAACTGCATGACCTTCGCAATTTGCTGGGCCCTCATTCCGTGTTCGAAACGCAGCAATACTAAAAGTTGGTCTTCAGGATCGAGATCACCAATGGCCTTATTCAGTTGACCAACACGGTCGTTTTCCGCGATTCCCATTTGGTCGGGTGCAGGAAGGTATCCCGCAGGTGAAATCCCCATTTCTGTAAGATCGTCTAGCGACAACATGGGGCGATTGGCTCTTAAAGCGGCCAATAAGTGCCATCGTTTGTTTACCGACAGCAACTCATCTATATGTTCGATGGCTGAGGCCACATCTTCACTCGAACAGGACTTTCCGTTCTTTCCGAAAATCAGTTCCTGAATTTCAGATTGGGGGACATGATCTTGGTAGTAGTACTTGAACACTAATTTCTCGCACGCTGAAAGCTTTGAGATGACCGAATTAGGAACAGACGTCATCCGATTCTTCCGAAAACGATCTCGACAAGCGTTCGCCACCACAACTGAAAGCCAAGGCGTCAACTCGCTGTTTACGCGAAATCTCCTCAGTGCCTGGTAATCATTGTGCTGGAGGCGTTCGCATATCGCCGTATACGTCTCCATAACCTCGTCTGGATCCGACAAAAAGCGTCGAATCATGCGCAAGATTACCGGAGTGTATTTGTCCAGCAAAGAAGCGTATCCCGAACTGGGATCCACCATGAATTGTTTAATTAGCGCGGTATCAGTCATACCAATATGGGGCACTCGAACCGAAGCAAACCAAAGGATTGCCTCAATTCATTTTTTTATAGACCTCAAAAGAGACCAACATTTGCACAAACTTTGCGAGAGACGGGGTCCTCCGATGGAATACCTCGCCTATTCGTTGCTATATTTGTGCCCCCACGCGCTCGTAGCTCAGCTGGATAGAGTGTTGGATTCCGGTTCCAAAGGTCGGAGGTTCGAATCCTCTCGAGCGCACAAACCCGTCTACGTTAAGTAGGCGGGTTTTTTTATGCACTGTTCCTACTGAGGGTGAGTTTCGAGAAAGACGAAAGAACAAGGGAGGACGTAAGGGCGTCCTCCCTTGCCAATCTGAGGAGGTTCAAGTCTCGAAGTTGAGGGAGCAGTCATATATCAATGAACTGCCTACTCCCTTACTAAGATGATGCCAAACTAAAAAGGACGACTGATGAAATGATCAATCGTCCTTTTTAGATGTAAATGGCCTATTTAAATGGTTGACGTCGTCTCATTCTTGGACATCCCGCCAACCCGTATGAATCATTTTGAGATTTATTTCGCTGGTAATTGAACGATCTGGCCTTCGCTAGAAGCCACAACGGCCGCTACAACCACGTCACCGGTAACGTTGGTAACCGTTCTAATCATATCCAAAATACGGTCAACGCCAAATATCAAGGCGATACCCGCACTTGGAACACCAATGGATTCTAGAATCACTACAAGCGTGATAATGCCCGCGCTTGGTACAGACGCCGTTCCAATGGCCGCCAAGGTCGCTGTAAGCACAATGGTAGCCTGGGCAGCGAGATCCAATTCCATTCCTAAGGTCTGAGCAATAAAAACAGCTGCAACAGCCTGATAAAGGGCTGTTCCGTTCATATTTATGGTTGCTCCCAATGGAAGGGCGAACGACGATATTTCTTCTGAAATACCGATTTCTTTTTCTGCGATCTCCATGGTTACAGGAAGAGTCGCTCCGCTGGAAGACGTCGAGAACCCGAGGAGCTGAACAGGAAGCAGCTTGGTAAAAAACTCTTTGACTTTAAAGGGAGTCAAGAAGTAAATCATCAGCGGAAAAGTTAAAACAGTATGGAATACTAGCCCAAAAACGACGGCGAAACTGTAATATCCCAAAGCCGACAGAAGCTCCAAGACCTGAGCGACATTGTCTTGCGCAATAGACGTTATTGTCCCCGCGATGAGCGCAAAAACCCCATACGGGGCGAATAACATTATTATTTCCACCAGCTTAATAATGAGGTCGTTTAAACTGGAGAAAAAGGCTAGCAGGGGAGCTGAGCCTTCTTTGGGTAGCATTAACAGACCAATACCCGCGAAAATGGCAAAAAACACGACCTGGAGCATGTTGCGGTTATTCCCCGCGGCGCCAATAAAGTTTTCAGGGACGATATCTACAAAAGCCTGCAGAGGACCCCTATCCGCTTGTTGCGCAGCAGCTTCTGACTTGCTGTTGGCCTCGGTTTCATACATACTTTGCAGCTTTTCCCGCATTTCAGGAGGTACGGTATGACCCGGCTGCAACACGTTGACGACCACTAACCCAATCACGATAGCAAACGCCGTGGTACCTAAATAAAGCGCCACCGTTTTCCCACCTATTCGAGACAGCTTTTTAAGGTCAGAAAGAGAGGCAACACCCGTAATGAGAGACGCGAGGATCAAGGGCACCGCGATCAACTTCAGCAAGTTGATAAAAATGGTCCCGAAGGGCATAATCCAATCATCGGTGAACCATCCGTAGCCAGAAAGCGTGGTCGCAATACCAAATCCAACGCCTAAAATCAGGCCAATAATGATCTGCCAATGAAGCTTTTTATACCAAGGCATCGAAGTACGGGTTGTTTAAAATGAATGAATCAAAGAGTGCCTGAACAGGCTCTGCAAAGAACGCGTTCACGAACCTACAAATCAAGTCCGATCCACATTCAATTTAATTAGAATGTAAGGCGAATGGAAGCGATGGGAGTTGGCGCACCAAAACTATTGTAGGCCAAGCCCATCTGGCTTTCTAGTTTGTTGTTAAACAATTTTGCCGAAACGGCAGCATCAACCGCGGCAACGATATGGTTGAAAATAAACAACAAGGAAATGCGACTGGCTTCTCGCAACATATCCTGAGCATCCGCATGGTCTACAGCGTAGGCATAGAACGAGGAAGACACATTAGGTTTACTGCCGTTGGTCCCGGTTAATTCGGGGTCAATAGCTGCCGTATATCGACCTTGATTGTCTTTCCAGTTGCCATAGTCATCCCATCCAGGTGCAAATTGAAAGTATTTACCGATCAACTCGTAGTACTGCTGGGCGGCAAAATCAGGAATTTGATGGGAAAACGCCGCTCCTGTTTCTGGATGATAAACTTGTCTTTCAATTGCCCTGATTTGGGTAAAAAGAGTTTTCACGGCCGCTTGATCGGCGGACGACCAGCTGCTTGGGTTGGTAAAATCAACTGAATTGACAACCTGAATTTTGGGAGCCGTAATTACCGCACCCAATTCGGAAGAGAGGTAATCGGAATAGTCATTGAGCCAATTCGCATACCGAACGGGACTCCAGTTTTGGTGGGCAACATTTTGAAAATCTGTTTCGGCATCTAGGCCTCGATTTCTCAAAATGGAGTATCCCGTTACCGCTGCCGCTTCGATGACCAAAGCGATCCCGGACTTAACATATTGTTTGTTATAGATCTGACCCGCTCCGGGAACGACCGCCGACAGGACAAACGCCAACGGAACACTTCGCTGCGTGCCAGCCATGGCGGTGCCATCGTTGAGCAATCCATCCATAGCTAGCATCTGAGACCGTAACTCCGCGGAAGATGGTCCAGGCACTTGAACGAAATCTGAAACCTGCGCATTCGCGCTGCCTATCGCCACAAGGGCAAAAAACAAAACCGGTAAAAACGTGCCGACTAGTCGCTTCATATCTCCTCTAACAGCGGTAATACCGCTTTTTTAAAGAACTTATAGTCCCTGGCGCCTAACAAATAGCGCCTCGCGTTGCCTGCTTTATCAATAATAAATGAGGCAGGACGAATATTGAAGGCTCCCGTAAATGGTGTTGGTAATTCCAATCCAAATGGCACATACACGCTGGTACCTTCAAGGGGTAGCTGCAACTCAAAATCTTGTAAAAGCGCCTGATCTTCGTCTTAAATAGAAAGGACAATCAGCCCCTGATCCTCGTATTCCCTTTGAAGTCTGTTCAAATCCGGGATTTCCTGCAAGCATGGACCACACCAAGTGGCCCAGAAATTTAGAATCATCACCTTGCCAGCGTAATCATCTAGCGACCCAGTAGACCCATCTGCGACCTTCTTAAATTCAAATGCTGGTATCGGGACTTCAATAATCGCATCCTGAAAAAAGGCTTCTGTAGCGACTTGACCTGCAGCCACCACCGCTTCTTCGGACTTTTTAGCTAGGACCATCATTCCAACCGCAGATACAATCAGTAGACACGAAAGCACCGTTCCAACCCACTCCACCGTGTCTCTAGGTCGCTTTTCCTCATTGTTTTTAAACAACATCCAGAGAAAAACCACCCCAACGGCAATCATCAAAAACCCGAGTCCATAAACCATTGATGTATCCATAAATTCACTCCAGACTAGTATAGACCGCATACTGTCGTTCCATTTAGCCATTTACAATTGGTCAAAACCAAAAAGAAGACCGGCGTGCCATTGCATGCTCTCTCCATAACGCACACTTGAACTTCCAGAAGGTGTGACAAATCCTTCATCTAGCTGAAAATTAAACGAATCTAGCCCATACGTTCCGCTTACAAAAAATGCGGTAGGCAGCAGGTAGAACGATCCGATACCGAATCGGGCTTCCAAACCAATATCCTTTTTAAAGGAGCTAAGCCCATCGAAAGAACCGGACCACGCGTTGGCCGCATCGACATACACTTTCGCATAGACTTTGTCGAGGTAAATAAACCCAATTTGTTTGGAGATCCTCGGAAAAACCGGAAACGAATAACTGAGTTGTCCCCAGGCGCTTTTGTTGCCGCCTAAGGCATAAAATGGATAACCCCTCGCGCCGGTTAGCCCACCCACATAATCGTTGTAAAAGTCATCCAACTCTTTTCCTAGGATGGCAGAAATTCGAACGCGCCCGCCCAATCCATGAGCTCCTTCGCCTGGCCAGTTTTTGAGACGCATACCACCCTTCGCCTCAAAAGTCAGGCGGTTAATCACGGCATCATCATATTCTGGAGTCAAAATGCCATCCCGAATACTGAATGATTTAAGGAGTTGTCCCGTCTCCCGCTCAAAACTCAGTTCCGCTCTAACTCCATGTGGCACAACGTTCATGTCACGATACGAGTCGAAAGCTTCAAAGATTACGCTCGAGTGAAAGGCTCGTCCTATGTAGTACCGAGAGGCACTTGAAGGAATAAACAGCTTGAGTTCTTTGGAATAGAAGCGCTTGGTCGTCACCCGATACGGACTGTATCTATACCCGGCCGTTGCCATCAAATATCGGCTTATTTTGCTTTTGGCCTGAAAATCAACTTCCCATAGATCATACGCTAAGTCGGTAAGCGTTGAATCCGGGTAGCACGACGTACAAGGGAATTCTTCAATAGCTAGTCCATTCTCGACGTTTCTGCGGATATTGAAAAGGGCTAAAGAAAAATGGGGATTCCATCTTTTATGGATGAAAGGCAAACCGCGAGAGTATTCCACCTGGACGATAACATCCCGTTCTAAATCCAATAGGTTTGAAGGCGAAACAAAGTCCCCCAACGTTTTTGAAGTACCCGAACCCGGACCTACCAACACGCCACCAAAAAAGCTGAGTCCACCAATCGCTTCTCGCGTTCCCGTGTACACACCCACCTTGGTATTTCGCCGCAGGGTCTCTGAACGGGTTCGATCTTTTAAGCGCACATCCGTACGACTTCTTTTCCGGGAAACGTACCCATCCAATCGAAGAACGGGAAGGAAGTTAAGCGACGTAAAGGTCGGCTTATACGATGACACCGAATCCATTTCTGCAGGCGTAAACGCCCGAGTCGATTCATCTGTACGCCCATTAAAAGCTACCGTGGAATCGTCTAATCCGTTGAGCGGCTTGGACTTAGTAAGAAATGGAGGTGGCATATACAATTGCGCTCCAAACGATTCGGACGGTGGCTCCAGTTGGGCGATTTTATAGCCACTGGCAACGTACGAACTGTAATAAATGACGCCGTTTGAGCCAACCCATGGCATGAACGCTCCACCAGATTCTCGCGTCAAAATGGACGATGATCCATCTTTTTCAAGGCGGTATAGATCGAATATGGCCAGTTTATCGGATGAATAGACCAGTCGCCCTTGCTGATCAAATGCCGGTGACCGTTCATCTTCCGGTCCATCCAACACCGATTCCATGTGGCCGTCGCTAACCCGGATGCGTTTAATATCACGTCCGTGTCCTTTTCCATAGCCAAAGTAAATCCACTCTCCACTGGGGTCAAAAACAGGCTCCGTAACTTGAGAACCATCCTCGAAATGGGTTAAAGGGTCAATCCCACCCGTCGTGCGGTCCAAGACATGTAAATTGGTCGTGCCGTCACCCTGAACTACAACTACAATAGATTGCCCGTTGGGCGCAACGGAGGGCGAAAAGGCTCGCAAATCGTGTGTAAGCGGCTCACTTTCCTTTTTCTCTAGGTCGTAAGCATAAATATCTAAGTACAGATTGCCGTTTTCTGTGTCTCGAGTCTTGGAATAAACCACTCGTCCGTCGGGAAGCCAATCGATAGGACCGGAAGCCGCTGGCACTATTTTGTGGCCCCATGCACAGGTATAGCCTTCACTGTGCCCCATTTCTTCCGATGAAACAGCAAGCCAATTGGCCGTCCCATCCAGCTCCCGAATCCAAATACCCGTTTTGCTAAAATCCTGTCCCTTATTCGACAAGTAGGCTATTTTCGTCCCATCAGGGGATAAGCGAGCATAAAAATTGTTGAATCCCGATTCTTCAATAAGATGAGGGGAAGTTGCATCGGGACGCGACTGCTCGGTGTAGTACGCGCGAAGGTCTGACATCCAATTTTCGTACAGCTCCTCTCCCCTGATACCAAATGCATCCTTGGCGGCCTGTTCAAAATTGATGTTTGTCCATTGGGATAACGCTTCACTCAGTTTGCGGAGCCCATCTTCCCCAAAACGATGCGCTAGGTACTGTGTAAAGGCGAAACCATGGTTGTAAACCGATTCACGCATCAAGCTCGTGTGCGAATAAAAGCCACCCATTTCATCCAGTGTGAGCTCTTCTCCCGCCAACACCTGGGTACGCAGCAACATGTCTCGATGCGCATCCCACCGATCGTAGTCGGACCATTCGCGTTGATACTGAGCCGTTCCTTCCGCTAACCAAGCTGGATTATTCAGAATAGGTACGGGATAGGATGCCAACACGTTGGGAAACCCGTATAACACATCAGGTCGGGTGACCTTTTCGTAACTCAAATACTGTAAATAAAAGAAGGGAAGCTTCCGCGACGTTTTCATGGTCTTTTGGACCTGAATCATGTGCGTAAACTCATGCGAAATAACATTCCGCAACCAATTGTGATCGCCCCGAAACGGCGTATTTAACGCTGGAGCCCATATTTCGATAACGTTATCAAAGAAATAAGCTGCGCCGTTGGAGTAGTCCTCGTAGTCTTTGAGAACGAAAGAGACTTTAGTATCCGGCCTGTAATCGTACAAGTCGGTCATAGGACCGTACATGTCTTCAGCAATTTGCGATACGACGCGTGCTGTTCGACTGCCTTCACCCGATTCGTCGCTATGAAAATGGACCTGAAAGTGCTCCGTTTCAATAGTGTACCACTTCAATTCACTACGGACGTAATCGTACCAAGCGATGGATTCTTGGGCCTTGGCTTGTCCTGGAAACGCCTGGATAATCAAGGCAAGAACCGCCCCAAACCACGATATGTTGTTCCAAATGGCTTTCATCGAACTATGGCCATTTTAATGAGACGCGTGTCAGACTTTTTACCATCTGTTGAGCGAGCCGTTATGCGAGCCAAATAAACGCCTGATTGCGCATTGGTGACCCATTTTATTTCGGATGGTCGACCTGCAGACGATTCCACCGCCTTGAATTCATCAATGAATCCACCGGCCATATCCGTAATTAAAATGTCGACTAGCGCTTGATCGGAGGTTTCAAAACGAATGTTGGTTGAGCCCGCTGTTGCAGGATTTGGCCAGTTGTAGGTTTCCTCTTTGACCAGGAGTCGCTTGCTGTCAACGGGCCCTGGCTGGGAATCACCGTTGATCGATAGAGCCACATCCAATTCGGTACTGTTTCTCACGTTTCCAATGCTAAACGCATCGTGCGTCCATTTGGTGGCTGTTCCGTGGGCAGAATAGGTCCAAATGCCATCGGCTGCTACAAACGGAGCCAGTCCAGAAGGAGCGCCCAACGCCAAAGGAAATCCGTTTATCCGCTCGTTCTTACGTAAAACACGAATGCCATCAAGGTTACCGGCCGCAGTCTGGACATAAATAAACACAGACTCGGTGGAGCGATTGCTTTCCACTACGGGGTTCGAAATAATGTCGGTATCAAAGGACATAGGAAATCCAGACACGAGTACCCCATTGTCATGAAAAACGTACAGCTTATTGCCACAGCCTACAATTACATTTGCCCGGCTGTCGAGCGTCGCATCGCCAAACACAGCCTTTGTTGGCCGACAAGCTTCTCCGGAACGATCCATCTCCCTGAAGTCAATCGAAGCACGGTAGCTGGATCCATCGCTATGCTGAATAGAAAGCTCAGGCGTCGTTTCGGAAGCGTATGCGGCGATCCAATCGTTGCCACTAACGGCAAAATCAAGCAGCCTTCCTTGTATTTGAGTCAGGTTAGGCCAGGAAAAGGCAGCGCCAGACAAAGGAGAAACGCCTTTTACCACACGGTCACCCATCACAAAAAAGGCCTCTGAGGAATTTCTGGAAACGCCTACAATTCGATTCACCGATCCATTCACAAGCTCTTGGTCGATAGAATTAATTCCAGAAGTTGTTACGGTCGCGCGCACCAAGTAGGTTTTGCCTTGGGCCGTTGCGCCAAATCGTACGCCTAACTGATCCCCATTGCGATACCAATTCAGGTTCGAGGTAGGCTGAAAGCCGCCCGATAATGGAACGACAATCGAACGTATCTCTCCATTGGCCTGAATAACGCGCAGATCCTGTTCCGCTAACGCGACCACTCCGAATGGGGTCACGATCGGTTCTACTTGCAGAAGACCTGGCGTACTCCACCCTGAAGACCTTACTTGGTACCCTGGTAGTTCGGTAGCGCCAAATACAACGGGAAACGAT
>JAURGV010000219.1 GCA_030833605.1 Rhodothermales bacterium | reverse complement strand
TCCAACAGCTTTTCGGCTTGTGCAACCAATGCCTTTGCTTTGGTCGGTAACGCTTTGTCTAACCATTGCTTAATCGCGTACTCGGGGAGAACTCCGGTAAATTCGTCAACCACTTGACCCTCGAAAAATAGTTTTACCGCCGGAATACCTTTCACCCCGTATTGGCGAGCTAAATCCTGGTGGTCATCGGAGTTAACTTTTACCAACGACCACCGATCGGCCTGTTCGCTGGCCAATTTTTCGATGATCGGTCCCAGGGTTTGACACGGCCCGCACCAAGGCGCCCAAAAGTCAACCAAAACTGGCTTTTTTCGACTCGCTTTTAACACATCTTCTTCAAAGCTTAGAAGCTCGAATCCCATCTTGTGCTTAGATTTGTTCAGATTATAAATGAAAAACTATACAGGCCATTCGTGTTGTCACTAAAACGTCAGCGCGGAAACCGCTTTTCAAGACTTATTTCCTTAATTCTATCTCTATAAACTGATTTTCAGTGATTAACACACATATGAAAACGCTTTTTAACGTTTTTGGATTCGCATTAATTGGTACCCTTTCAGCTTCACTGCTCATCGGTTGCCAACCAAGTCCAACTACATCCGAATACGACGCTTCTACCGACTCATTACGATTTGAAGGAGAAGTACATTTGCAAAACATCACCCAATTGACGTTTGGTGGTAACAATGCCGAAGCATATTGGAGCTTCGACGATCAAAAAATTATTTTCCAGAGCGACTGGACCGACATTAATGGTCAAGGTTGTGATCAGATTTTTGTAATGGACCCACAGGCAGACACCGGATATACATTGGTTTCTACGGGACTGGGCCGTACGACGTGTAGTTACTTCTTGACCGATGGACGCATTATGTTTGGTTCGACGCATGAAGGCGACCGCGAGTGCCCTGCACCTGCAGACATGTCGTCTGGTCGTTATGTGTGGCCTATTTACGACACGTACGATATATATGTAGCCAATGCAGATGGTTCAGGCATTGAACTTCTAATTGGGGGCGAAGGATACGATGCTGAAGCAACGGCTTCTGCCGATGGCAAATGGATTATCTTTACATCTACCCGTTCAGGAGACCTAGAATTGTGGCGATATGAGATTGCAACTGGAGATCTGCTTCAGTTGACGGATGGCCTCGGTTATGATGGTGGCGCGTTTTTCTCGCCTGACTCCAAGAAAATTGTTTGGCGCGCAAGTCGCCCAACCGGTGAAGATGCTGAGACCTACAAAACATTGTTGTCTCAAGGTCTCGTTGAGCCATCAGCATTGAATCTTTTTGTAGCCGACATCGATGGCTCCAACGCGGTTCAGGTGACTGATCTTCCTGGGGCGAACTGGGCACCGTTTTTTCATCCAAGCGGCGAAAAAATCATTTTCACAACGAATCACCACGCGGATGGTGGACGTGGACGCATTTTTGATCTTTTCCTGATCAACGTTGATGGAACTGGTTTAGAGCAGGTAACCTTCAGTGGCACGTTTGACGGATTTCCGATGTTTTCAAACGACGGCAAGAAGATTGCTTTTGCGAGCAACAGAAACATAAGCCGTACCGACTCCAGAGACACCAACGTGTTTGTGGCAGACTGGATTGACTAAGAATATTTAGCCTAGGCTAAATTATGAAGACTAGTGTATATTGGGGGGTTCAGCATAAGCTGAACCCCCCTTTTTTTTGAACGCTTTTTCGTGGGACAACCCCTAGTTTGGGCTACGGGTCCGTCTCGGAAGAAACAGGTAACCATCTGGTAAAATGAGTCAAATGAAACCCACCCTCAGCGTGTTGCTGGGACTCCTACTTCTTGCAGGATGCCAGTCCGGGTTGAATAAAAGCGAAAGAGGCCCTGTGTCGAGCGACGCGCCTATTCGCGTAGTTGCAACAACCAGCATGATTGCCGACTTGGTACGGGTAATTGGTCAGCCCTACGTTTCGGTGGAAGGGTTGATGGGGCCCAATGTTGATCCCCATTTATATAAGGCCTCCGAGGGAGATGTTCGCCTAATGAGTGCAGCCGACGTGGTCATTTATAGTGGTCTGCATCTAGAAGGGAAGATGGTCGACATTTTTGAACAGATGGAATCGCGGAATTTGGAAGTTCATGCCCTAGCCGCATCATTTGCCCCGAGCGATTTATTAGAGTCGAGCTACTTCGCAGGCAATCACGATCCTCATTTTTGGTTTGACGTGTCACTTTGGGGGAAAGCTGCTTCAACCGTCGCCGCGATCTTGGCCACGTTCGACCCCTTGCATGCCACTCAATATGCTGAAAACCTGAATCGATACGAGGCCCTTTTACAAACCACGGATGCTGAAATACGCACCCTTGTCAATCAAATACCCCAGGAAATGAGAGTTTTGGTCACCTCACACGACGCTTTTGGATATTTTGGAAGAGCATATGGTGTTGAAGTAAAAGGTTTGCAAGGATTGAGCACGGCAACAGAGGCAGGCACGGCGGATGTTCAAGAATTGGCGGCATTCGTTGCCGAACGAAAAATACCAGCTATTTTTATTGAATCGAGTATTTCCCCCCGGGGGATCGAAGCCGTTCGAGAGGCTGTCCGCGCAAAAGGCTTTGATGTGCAAATTGGAGGGACGCTGTATGGCGATGCCTTGGGGTCTCCAGGTTCCAATGCAGATACGTATGTTGGTATGGTATTGGCAAATGCCCAAACACTAGTTTCTGGTTTAGCCTCTGACTCAAATCTAGGCCAATAGGACGTCTTATGGAATTCGCGATTGATATTCGAGACATGACCGTTGCCTACCGGGATAAGCCGGTCTTATGGGATGTCGATTTACAAGTTGCTCCCGGCGTGTTAATCGCTATAGTCGGGCCCAATGGCGCCGGCAAAACAACGCTGATTAAGGCTTCACTGGGTTTGATTAAGCCTGCAGCTGGTTCAGTATTGATTCATGGAAAGCCCTATGCACAGCAGCGAAAGTCGGTAGCCTATGTGCCCCAACGAGGCAGCGTGGACTGGGATTTCCCTACCGATGTTCTCGATGTCGTAACGATGGGCTTATACGGCAAGCTCGGTTGGTTTAAGCGCCCTGGGAAAGAAGAACGCGTTGATGCGCTGAAAGCCTTGAGCCAGGTTGGGATGGAAGAATTCGCAAATAGGCAAATATCGCAACTCTCTGGGGGACAACAACAACGGGTGTTTTTGGCACGGGCGTTGGTGCAGAATGCTGATGTTTATTTCATGGATGAACCGTTCCAAGGGGTAGATGCTACGACCGAAAGAGCCATCGTGGATCTGCTTCAAAATCTTAGGAAACAGGGTAAAACGGTGGCCGTGGTTCATCACGACCTGCAAACGGTATCGGAATATTTTGACGAAGTAATGCTCTTAAATGTGCGTCGCATCGCCAGCGGACCGGTGGGCAGCGAGTTTACGGAAGAAAATTTACGCACTACCTACGGCGGGCGCGTTGCTTTCGTCTCGGCACTTTCAGCTAAACAAACTTCATAAGTGGAGTTTATCTCGCAAATATTTTCAGATTATACGCTGCGTACCGTTGCATTAGGGGCCATGTTGTTGGGTCTGACAGCTGGATCACTGGGTGGATTCGCCTTGCTCAGAAGGCAAAGTTTATTGGGTGATGCCATTTCCCATGCCGCGCTTCCTGGAATCGCGATTGCCTTCATTCTCACGGGTAGCAAAGCCCCCTTAGTTTTATTGATCGGAGCCGCCATCGCCGGTTGGATAGGGGCTGCATTAATCAGTTCTGTTACCACGCGAACAAGAATCAAGTACGATAGCGCTTTGGGAATTATGCTATCGGTATTTTTTGGATTTGGGTTGGTGTTATTGACGTTTATTCAGCGCAATCCGGATGCCAATCAAGCGGGATTGAATTCGTTTCTTTTCGGACAGGCCGCTGCACTCGTCGAACGAGATGTTTTGGTGATTTTAGGAATTGGCGCATTGGTTCTTTTTTTAATGAACCTCTTCTGGAAGGAATTCAAATTGTTGTCTTTTGACCCAGATTTTACGGGCACACTAGGCTTTCCCGTGTCCATGCTGGATCGTTTGCTCACCACTTTATTTGTAGTTGCCATTGTAATAGGCCTCCAAACCGTTGGAGTGGTCTTAATGAGTGCAATGATCGTTGCTCCTGCTGCAGCTGCTAGGCAGTGGACAGATAAATTAGGTGTAATGATTGTTCTTTCTGGAATATTTGGAG
>JAURGV010000218.1 GCA_030833605.1 Rhodothermales bacterium | reverse complement strand
TGGCTTGCCGTACGAACTCTCCTGTTTGGGGGTCTTTTACCAACTCGTCGGCCCCAGCATCGAAGCCAAAGAAGCGAACGGCTGCCAAGGAGCCTTCGACAACATCAAGGTTCATTGCAAATGAAAGCAAAATCCAGGCGAGGGTCGAAACCAGCACGATCCCTTGCGTGATTTTCATCGCCCATAATTCGCGAAACGTGAGCAAAAGACTACCCGTAAGCGGGAGGTACGTTGGTGCAGGAGCGGATGCTTTTTGTGCACCGTTTAATTGATCAGTAGTGGTCATTTTTTTGCTCCCTGTTCATCAATAATGTCTAAAAAGCCTGCTTCCAGTGATTTTCGGTGTTTTTCAATGCTTAAAATAGAGGTGTCGCTGGAGCGCAAGGCATCAATTAATTGATTTAACGTTTCCGTAACGCCACCATCCATCACAATGGTTTGTTCGACATTGCCACTTTCTATGTGAGCTCCAAACCGCTTGACATCAAATTCTAGCGGCATATTGCGGCACTGAATCCGCCATCCGGTTCCTTCGCTTACTATTTCTGAAATCGAACCGGTTCGAACAATTAGTCCTTTGTTTAAAATGGCCACTCGATCACAGATCAATTCGATTTCGGTCAATAGATGCGAATTGATCAAAATGGTTTTGCCTTTCGATTTCAAAACACGAAGGCGGTCCCGAATTTCACGACGGCCAACCGGGTCTACCCCATCGGTGGGTTCATCCAATACCAAAATATCTGGGTCATTGAGCGTGGCTTGCGCCAGCCCCAATCGCTGCATCATTCCTTTGGAGAATTTCCCAACGCGGGTGTCCATCCAGTCCGCAAGACCGGCTTCTTCAACCAAACGGGGGATGTGCTCTTTTCGGTAGGCGTCATCCAGATTGCTGAGTCGCCCGTAAACGTCGAGTGTTTGACGCGCCGTGAGGTAGGGAGGGAAGCGGTGGTTCTCCGGTAGGTAGCCCAGGCGTTGACGCGCGTTTGCATCCCCAATGGGTTTACCAAATATGGAAGCATGACCCGCAGTCGGTGAAACTACACCCAATAGAATTTTAAGCAGCGTGGTTTTACCTGCGCCATTCGGGCCCAGTATGCCCACTATTTCACCTCGTTGGACTTCGATATCGACCCCTTTTAAGGCCTCAATTTTGGTCTTTCCGAACGTAGATGAATACGTTTTGGCAAGTCCGTGGGTGGATACGGCAGATTCCATGGGCGTCCTGGAGGATGAAAAGGCTAGTGACGATTCGCATTTGACGGAGCAATAATGCAATCGTTGCATAGACGAAAAATTGATTGCTAGGCTAAGGCGTCTACACCCGGCAATACCTTGCCTTCGAGCAACTCCAACATGGCGCCGCCGCCTGTACTGACGTGGCTGACTTTTTCAGCGAGGCCCGCTTGGGTTATGGCGGCGACGGAGTCGCCGCCACCAACTACCGTAAACGCACCCTCCGAAGTCGCATCGACGAGCGCATCCGCCATGGCAAACGTTCCTTGTGCGAAGCTTTTCATTTCAAAAACACCCATGGGACCGTTCCAAATCACGGTTTTGGCCGTTTTGACGGCTTCCGTATACCGCAAAACCGATTTCGGCCCGATATCCAGTCCCATCCACCCGTCAGGAATGTCTTTTTCAAACGTTTTAATGGTGCCTTCCTCGCTAAAACCTTCCGAACATATGTGGTCTACGGGAAGTAAAATTTTACCTCCAGCGCGTTTGAGAAGGTCTCGTGCGACATCGAGTTTATCGGCTTCCGTGAGCGATGTGCCTGTGGTATGGCCTTGTGATCGCAAAAACGTATAGGCCATGGCGCCACCAATCAAAAGGTGATCCACATGGTCCAATAAGTGCTCTATGATGCCGATTTTATCGGACACTTTGGCGCCGCCAACAATGGCTACAAACGGGTGATCCGGGTGCTGGGTCACCTTTTTAAGGGTGTCCAACTCCTTTTGCATCAGGAAGCCCGCGGCTTTTTCTTTCATCAATAGAGCCGCTCCCGTCGTTGACGCGTGTGCTCTGTGCGCCGTTCCGAACGCATCGTTTACATACACGTCGGCCAATCGGGCCAAGCCTTCTGAAACCTCGGCTGAGTTTTTGGTTTCCCCGGCCTCAAAACGGACATTTTCTAACAGCAGCACTTCGCCAGGGGCCAACGACCGAGCAATGGCTTCCACCTGTTCGCCGTACACCTCGGGAGAGACGATAACTGGCAATCCCGTAATCATCGAAAGGTGCTGACCTACCGGTCCCATACTGTATTTGGGATCCCGCTCACCGTCGGGTCGCCCCAGGTGGGAAACCAGAATCACCGATGCCCCTTTGGTCAACACATATTGAATGGTGGGCAGGGAAGCACGGATGCGCGTGTCGTCGGCAACTTGCACGGCTCCCGAAGGCCCCGTTTTAAGCGGTACGTTAAAATCGACCCGAATCAGTACCCGTTTCCCGTTGAGCTCGAGGTCCGTAATGGCCTTGTATTTCATGACGATGCGTAGTTCTTGACGAAGCGATTACGCGTTCATCAAACGCTTTACCATATCGATAGTGCGGTTGGAATAACCCCACTCGTTGTCGTACCAACCTACCACTTTCACTAAGCTTCCCATGACCATCGTGGAGTCCGAATCAAACACGCAAGAATGAGGATTGTGGATGATATCAATCGATACCAACGGCTCGTCGGAGTACTCCAAAATGCCTTTCATGGCACCTTCTGAAGCTTTTTTGAATAAAGCATTTACTTCTTCAACCGTGGTCTCGCGTCCAACTTCGGCCGTAAAATCGGTAATCGAACCGTCGGGAGTGGGTACGCGCAAGGCGAAACCGTCCAACTTTCCATCCAAATGGGGGAGCACTTCGCCAACAGCTTTGGCAGCACCCGTTGAGGTCGGGATAATAGAAACCGCAGCGGCACGGGCTCTGCGCAAGTCGCTGTGAGGTCCGTCCTGCAAGTTCTGGTCGGACGTGTAGGAGTGAACGGTTGTCATCATCCCTTTTTTAACACCGAAAGCTTGGTCCAAAACATGAACCATGGGCGCCAAGCAGTTGGTGGTGCAGCTCGCGTTGGAGATCACTTCTTCCTTGCCCGTTAAAACGCTGTCGTTTACACCCAACACCACGGTTGCGTCCACTTTTCCACTCGCTGGAGCAGAAATAACTACTTTTTTAGCGCCAGCCGTTAGGTGCATGGCTGCTTTCTCGCGTGAGCGGAAAATACCGGTCGATTCTACAACCACGTCGGTATTCAATTTGCCCCAAGGCAATGCTTCTGGATTCCGTTCGGAAAAAATAGGAACCCGCTTGCCATTCACCGTAATTGAGTTTTCATCGGATGAAATCTCCCCTGGAAATTTCAAATGAACGGAATCGTATTTCAACAGATGGGCTAGAGCGTGGGCGCTGGTTAAATCGTTGATTCCAACAATTTCAAAATCAGGGGAATTGCGTTCAATAATGGCCCGAAAAACAAGGCGTCCAATTCGTCCAAAACCGTTAATTCCAAGCTTGATTGCCATGAGATTCTCGTTACAATTAGGTGTCTGGTAAGCGTGCCCTAGTAAAGTCGGACAAAGGCGGAAAAAAAGCTCGTTTTTCCTACAAAGTATTCGTTAAGAAAAATTCTAATCGGCGAGAATACCAATCTCGAAGTTCGGTCGATTCGTTTAGGGAATTAGAATTATTTGGAAACCCATATGAATAGCGTCTAAACAGATTGCGAAGGAGTGTATAAAAGGCTATTTTCTTTGTCTTTGCGTAGAATATCTCTGAACAGACCCTAATTTGACCAAATCTTATGTCAACGCTCAATCCGACTCGTAAAGTATCGCGCAGACACGAACTTCGAGAAGACACTGTAGTCACCTTTTATGCCCGCGCTCTCGGATATTTCGAGAACAACAGAAACACCGTTTTCGGCGTTGCTGGTGGTATTGTGTTGATTGTCCTGGCTCTTTTAGGGTATTCCTGGATGCAGTCTAACAACAACGAGAAAGCGTTGTCGCAAATGGCTGTGGCCGTTCAGAAATACGAAGCCGGCGAATTTCAAGCCTCTCTCGATGGAGACGCTTCGTTTCTAGGGATGATTGAAATCGCGGACTCCTACGGAAGCACCAATTCAGGCAATTTAGCAAAATTTTATGCAGCTGACGCACTTTTCCGCGTTGGTGACATGGAACGCGCACTAGAGTATTTCGAGTCATTCTCAAAAGGCTCAGACTACCTGGGC
>JAURGV010000217.1 GCA_030833605.1 Rhodothermales bacterium | reverse complement strand
AAGCTGGTCGAGCGGTCCAAACGTACCGTAATGACGGTTTCTGGGCTTTCCTATGAAGACGCGACGGTCCTTCTGGAAAAAGCAGGTGGACACGTGAAAACGGCCTTGGTGATGCATTTGGCTGATGTAGACCGCAACGAGGCGCTCGCCAGGTTGGCTCGCGCCGAAGGTTTTGTTCGTTTAGCGGTTCGGAATGAGGTTTATTCGGCATAATCCCCTTTATTTTCCACTCACTGTTTTAGCCTAGTCGCTTCCGCTACGTTGTCTCTCTCCCTTTTATATCAAACCATCTCCAAGGCTCTTTTTGTAAAAGAAGTGGTGTCTTGGATGAATAACCAGTCTGGGGCTTCGGAGCGGAGTGTTGGAATCGGAGAGCATGTATCGATTCGGGGTGCCGCCGGTTCACTGCCCTCATTTATAACCGCCGCCGGATTTGAAGCTACCCAAACGCCCTTGTTGTGCGTGTTGGAGGACGCCGATGCGGCCGCCTTCTTTTGCAGCGACCTGCAGCAAATTTTGGGCTCGGATGAAAACGTGCTGCTGCTTCCCGCATCCGATTCCAGGCCCTTTGACAAAGAGCATGCGCAGGACCCCACTCCAATAATCCAGCGTGCTGATGTCATGCAGCGCTTGGCGGCTCAATTCGCAGGTATTGTGGTAACGTCGGTCGATGCCCTGACCGAAAAAGTGTCTTCCGGAGATCGGGTGCTGGACGCCTCCTTGGATCTAGCTGTAGGTGAACTCGAGGACCCTGAAAGCCTCATCGAACGCCTTGTGACACAAGGGTTTACAAGAACGGAGTTTGTGGAGCAGCCCGGAGATTTAGCCCTTCGTGGGGGTATTTTAGACCTCTTCCCATATACGGGCGCCTTCCCCCTTCGCATCGAATTTTTTGGCGATGAAATCGATTCCATCCGGGAGTTTGACATTCATACGCAGCGCTCGGTTAGCCGGAGAACGCACGCGCGCATTATTCCGAATTTGGATGCGCCCTCAGACATTGGGGGAGAACGCATTGCGTTGACCCATCATTTTGTAGGAATCGGCGGGATGATTGTTTTGGTTAACAGTGCCCAACTGTTTGACGCCGCCAAGGCGTTGTATCAAACCAGAGACGATGCTCAAATCGCTTTCGCGCAAACCGGAGCGAGCCCAGCGGCCACATCGACCTATTTTCTGGATGAAGACGCCTTAAGATCTGCTCTTTTGCCGTTTCCATGCCTCCATTTTGGACCCTTTCAGGAAGATGTAGACGAACGGATCGAGGTCGACTCTAGGCCACAGCCTTCGTTTAATACCCGTGTGGCTCAACTGCGTCACCGACTGGCTGAAAACCACTCCAATGGCCTAAAAACAACCATTTTATGTGACAATATTGGCCAAGAAGCGCGACTAAGCGAGCTACTGGAAAAAGATGTACTGAGCGGCCGGGTATCGCTCAAAGTGGACTCTTTACATCGAGGATTTGAACTACCCAGCTTGACTCTGGCCCTGTATACGGATCACGAAATTTTTGATCGGTATCACCGGCCGTCGGCTCGAAAACAGAAAGGCAAATACGGCGGGCTCAGCCTGCGCGAACTGCAACACCTTACACCCGGCGATTTTGTAGTTCACATTGACTACGGTGTTGGGCGTTTCGCAGGATTAGAGCAAATAACAGTTCGGGAGCGCAAGCAAGAAGCCGTCCGCCTGCAATATTTGAATGGAGACGTTTTATATGTAAACGTCAATGCGCTCCATAAACTGCACAAATTCAAAGGAAAAGAAGGCCATCAACCCGTTTTAACCAAGCTGGGCTCCGGTCAGTGGGAAAGGGCAAAAGCCAAAACCAAGTCGAAAGTAAAGGACATCGCCCGCGACTTGATACGCCTGTATGCCGAGCGCAAGCATTCTAAAGGCCACGCGTTCGGACCCGACACGATTTGGCAGCAAGAACTTGAAGCCTCCTTTCAGTTTGAGGACACTCCCGATCAGGCGTCAACGGCAGAAGCGGTCAAAGTGGACATGGAACAGGCCGTTCCGATGGATCGGTTGGTGTGCGGTGATGTAGGGTTCGGGAAAACTGAAATTGCGATTCGCGCTGCTTTCAAGGCCATTCAGGATGGAAAACAAGTCGCCGTGTTGGTCCCGACTACCGTTCTGGCCACCCAACATTTTCGCACCTTCAAAAAACGACTCGCCAATTTTCCGGTGGAAGTGGGTGTTTTATCTAGATTTAGGACGCCTGCACAGATTAAAGAAACGTTAGAAGCCCTCAAATCTGGTAAAATCGATATTATTATCGGGACGCATCGCTTGATCTCGAAAGATGTGGTGATGAAGGATCTGGGGCTTTTGATTATCGACGAAGAGCAGCGATTTGGGGTTGCGATGAAAGAAAAGCTCCGGAAAATGCGGGTTTCCATCGACACCCTGACGCTTACCGCAACACCTATCCCTCGAACGTTGCAGTTTTCGTTGATGGGCGCGCGCGATTTATCCATCATTGCTACCGCTCCCCAGAACCGGCAACCCATCAATACAGAGATCCACGCGTTTGATAAAAATCTGATTCGGGATGCCTTATTGTACGAAATTGGACGTGGTGGACAGGTTTTCTTCATCCACAACAGGGTGCAGTCCATCCAAGCCATTGGGGATATGCTCCAGCTGTTGGTGCCCAATATTCGGTTTAAAGTCGCGCATGGCCAAATGAATGGGCCAGATCTAGAGCGCGTCATGATGGACTTCGTAGAAGGAAAGTATGATGTGCTCATAAGCACCAACATCATTGAAAATGGGTTGGATATTGCGAATGCGAACACCATCATTATTAATCGTGCCGACCATTTTGGGTTGGCTGAATTGCACCAGTTGCGAGGACGCGTGGGCCGATCGGACCGGAAAGCCTTCTGCTATTTGTTGGTCCCGTCCATTCACGGCCTAACCAGAGAGGCCAAACAACGCCTTCAGGCCGTCGAAGAGTTCAGCGACTTGGGCAGTGGGTTTCATTTGGCCATGCGCGACCTGGATATTCGCGGCGCTGGTAACATGCTCGGGGCCGAACAAAGCGGAGTCATTGCAGAAGTTGGTTTTGAGACCTATCACCGCATTTTGGATGAAGCGGTAGAAGAACTTCGAGCCGATGAGTTCTCCGATTTATTTGACGCTCCTCGTTCACCCAAAGCAGAGGAGACCGCCGTCGAGGTCGATGCCGATGCCCTCATTCCCGACACGTACCTTACGAATAGAATTGAGCGACTCAATTTGTATCGGAAAATTTCGGATGGGGTCGACCAGACGGTCCTCGACGAAATCCGAGAAGAACTTACCGACCGTTTTGGAGAGCCACCGGTTGAGGTAGAAAATCTGTTGACGGCTGCGGAAATAAAATTGGAAGGTCAGCGGATGCGTTTGGCAAAAGTTGTTTTCAAAAATGAGCGTTTGTTCTTGAGCGTTCCCACCACCGAGGAAGATCCGTGGTTCTATGAAAACATGTTCCACCCTTTGCTCGGAGTCCTTGCCGGATTTTCAAAACGGTATGCGTTGAAAGATACGCGGGGCGGACGGCTCCGGATTATTATTCAGGAAGTGGACACGTTGGCCGAGGCAAAAACGGTTTTAAGAAGCCTCAATGAGAATCTTCAAGTTGGTGCCTGACACGGGTGCTGGAAATCTTTTTGCGTTTAAATCGATCCGCCCGGCTTTTATAATAGACGTAACTCGATGCAGGACATTGTGTTACGGTCTTTTAAAACAAGCCCTGTTTCGGGCCCTAAAATCACGCATATAGGCTCCGAATTTGATCGGCCGCTTTTTTGTGAGCCTTCGCCAAGGAAACCGGTGCTTCAACCTTCACCTCGGCTCCGAAGCGCATCAACCACGAGGTTAGGTACTGTTCGTTATCAAATTTGAAATGAATCACGACGCGCGAATCGCTATGTTCTTCGTGATCAATTTTTGCTGGCACCGAACTGCGGGCCCGAGCGAAGGCTGACTCTGAAAATGAGAGTTGAATATTTTGAAGCGAGGGCCGCATGCCGTCCTGCTCCAAGTACGTTTGCAGATCAAAACCATCGGGGCGCTCAAACCGCTCGGACAACACAAACAATTCCTGCATCCGATCGAGACGAAAGTTTCGGATGGTGTCCCGCAGGTAGTCGAACGCAATCAAGTTCCAGTGGTCGAAATAGTAAACGAGACCAAGTGGATCGACCGTTCGCTGGGTGACTTCGTCTCGGCTTTCGACAAAGTATTCC
>JAURGV010000216.1 GCA_030833605.1 Rhodothermales bacterium | reverse complement strand
AGCCATGCCAAGTCCAATCGACCCGTTGACCCCGGAACAACTCCCTGAAACCGTAATGCCTCACTGGAAAGGCAGTGATGTGTTATCTCTATTTAGATCGCGATTTGAAATTCCCGTTTACATAGACAACGACACCAATTTGGGGGCTCTTGCTGAATTTTGGTGGGGAGCCGGAAGTCTGTATTCCAACGTAGTTTTTATAAAGGCGGGCTACGGAATTGGAGCCGGCTTTATTCTGGACGGACGCGTTTATCGTGGCGACTCGGGTTTTGCTGGTGAGATTGGACACATTCCACTGGATGCTGACGGCCCGGATTGCGTTTGCGGGCTCAAGGGATGTTTGGTGACGCTTGTGGGAGGTCTGGCGCTAGAGGAACGCGCTCGGGCATTACATCCATGTCATCCCGATAGCCTGCTGGACCCGGCAAAAATTTCGTATCGCGCCATTCTGCAGGCCTCCCGCGATGGAGACCCCATGTGCAAAGCCATTGTGCAACAAGCGGCGATTCGGCTGGGACAAGCACTTTCAGGAGTTATCAATTTGTTGAATCCAGGACTGATTGTAATTGGTGGAGGATGGAGCGTTGCCGGAGAAGAGCTCATCAGCATGATCTCGGAAGAAGTTGGGCATTGCGTACTGATCCAAAAAGCTTCCCCTCCAAGGATTCAGCTCAGCGAATTGGGTCCAAGGGTTATCGCACTCGGAGCAGCCACGTTAGCCCTAGAAAAGAGTTTGTTGACGCCCGACTTTTACCAAATTGAATCATTTTAAACGAAACCATAGGACCATGTCAAAGGGATCGCTTTTCCATTTTTCGTTTCCGTTTTGCCTAATGCTACTGATTACTATGACCGGAAGTGGCTGCACTGGTGTCGAAAACGACCCCCAAGAATGGACCATGATTTGGTCGGACGAATTCGATGGTGCGGCTGGCGAGCTCCCCGATTCATCAAAATGGACTTACGATATAGGAACGGATTGGGGCAATCAACAGCTCGAATACGACACCAACTTTGCCCGCAACGTATCGACGGACGGGGAGGGCAACCTCAGGATTACGGCCATCCAAGAGTCATACGAAAATCAACCGTACACCTCGGCCCGCATTGTTACGCGGGGCCTGTTTGAACCGCTATACGGAAGAATCGAAGCACGCATCAAATTGCCCACCGGACAAGGAATATGGCCTGCGTTTTGGATGTTAGGTGCCAATTTGAAAGAAGTTGGATGGCCTCAGAGCGGTGAGATTGACATCATGGAATATCGTGGCCAAGAGCCCTCCGTTATTCACGGGACCATCCATGGACCAGGTCACTGGGGAGACCAAGCGGTCACAAAGCGCTTTGATTTGGTAGGCGCTCGCTTTGACGAGGACTTTCACGTGTTTCGAGTCGATTGGGAGAAAGATAGCATCACGTGGTATGTCGACGATCAATTGTATCACACCGCAACACCCGCAAGCGTTGAGGAAGGAGAATGGGTGTATGATCATCCCTTCTATATCCTAATCAATTTGGCTATTGGTGGTGGATTTGTCGGTTCCCCAGATGCCCAAACGACATTCCCCCAGCAGCTAGTGGTGGACTGGGTACGTGTGTACCAAAAAAATTGAAGACATGTCTCGCACCCCAATAACCCCAATCGTCGGTCACTGATTTATGAAAACAGAGACTCGTTTCCAAACGGCCCCCGAGGATCGCATTTCCGTTTCCCACCGGATTATTTACGGATTGGGTGCTTTTGTAAACAATCTATTGGCTGCCGCAAGCGGTGGGATGATGATTGTGCTCAATCTGGGTTTTGGGATGAATCCAGCATTGGTCGGCTTACTGGGCGCATTACCGCGATTAACCGATGCCCTAACCGACCCTATCATGGGGTACATTTCGGATAATACCCGCTCACGATGGGGCCGACGTAGACCCTACATTTTTGCCGGGGCCATAGCCGCAGGGGTCATCTTTGCTTTACTGTGGCAGCTTCCTGAGGGGAAAAGCGAAAATTTCTATTTCGTCTACTTCTTAGTTGGTTCAATCATATTTTACCTAGCCTATACCATGTTCGCAACCCCATGGGTGGCAATAGGTTACGAGCTTACTCCCGACTATCATGAGCGGACTAGGCTCATGGGGACGCAGAATTTTATCGGCCAATTGGCCTACGTGGTGTCCCCGTGGTTCTTATGGATCATGACCTATGATGGGTTTTTTGAAAACCAGGCCGATGGAGCGGCAGGACTAGCCATCATTATTGCTGTGGTAACCATTTCGGTTGGCATACTGCCAGCCGTGTTTTTGAAAGAGCGGTTTTCAGATTCCGCTGCGGCGACCAAAGAGCGAGTCAAAACCTCATTTGTTCAAAACATGCGGCAGTTCTTCCATGGATTTGCCCTTGTTTTGAAGTCTAAACCGTTTGTGATGCTGTGCATAGCCACATTTATGGTTTTTAATGGCTTCATGCTGATCTCGTCCTTTCAGTTTTATGTCATCATTTACTACGTGTTTGCCGGGGATCAGACCGTTGGCGCCGAATACGCAGGTTATGCCGGCACCGTTTTAGGCATCGCCACATTTGCCGTTGTCGTGCTTGCCACGTGGTTAGGCACTAAAGTCGGTAAACGGAGAGCGTTTATTGCCACAACAGCCCTCTCGATGGTGGGTTATGCGCTAAAATGGTTTTGCTATAACCCTGAAATCCCTTGGTTGGTGGTGGTCCCCATGCCGTTTTTGGCCTTCGGACTGGGCGGACTATTTACCATCATGCCAGCGATGGTCGCCGACATGGTGGATTTGGATGAACTGTCCACTCGAGAGCGACGCGAAGGGATGTTCGGTTCTATTTTTTGGTGGGTTGTTAAACTCGGAATGGCAGCCGCACTAGCAGGTGGCGGCTACTTGTTGGAAGCCACTGGATTTAGCGTCGACCTAGGGGCGAATCAACCGGAACAGACCATTTTTCTGCTCCGGATATTTGACATATTTATCCCCATTGTGGCCTCAGGAATAGCTATTTGGGCCATATTGCAGTTTCCAATTACGGAAGAAAAGGCACACGAAGTGCGAAAAGAATTAGAAAGAAGACGAGGGAAAATAGATTCGGATGAGTGACGTAGTGATCCCCAAGGAACAAACATCTACCGACTTACGACAGCGCATAAAGTCGGAAGGCATTGATGTGAAAGTAAATCGCATGTTGGAGAACATGTCATTGGCCGAAAAAATTGGCCAAATGACACAGCCTGATCGTGCGAACGTGAGCCCCCAAGAAGTGCAGCAGTGGCACATCGGCTCCATTCTGAGTGGTGGCGGATCGGTCCCCGGTGATAATTCACCTTCGGCTTGGGTCGCTATGCAAGAAGCCTATTGGGCCGCTTCAATGGATGATTCGGACGGTTTCCAAGCGATTCCATTGCTTTATGGTGTTGATGCGGTTCACGGCCATAACAACGTTCGAGGGGCCGTTATTTTCCCGCACAATATTGGATTGGGTGCGGCCGACGACCCCGAATTATTAGAGCGAATCGCCCGGGTCACCGCGCGTGAAGTGCTCGCGACGGGAGTGGATTGGACCTTTGCGCCAACGTTGGCTGTGGCCCGAAACGATCGCTGGGGACGCACTTATGAAAGTTATTCAGAAGACCCTGCCATTGTAAAGCGATATGCGGGCGCCTTCGTAAGAGGACTCCAACAAGATTTGGGAGACGATAGCGTGGTTGCTTGCGCCAAACACTGGGTCGGCGATGGAGGCACCCGAGATGGGGAAGACCAAGGCGACACCGAGATGTCGTTTGATGAATTGGAAGGGCTCCATATTTCACCGTATTACGAAGCGCTGGATGAAGGCGTTTTGACGGTGATGGTTTCCTACAATAGCTGGAATGGCCAAAAATGTCATGGCCACCGATTCCTAGTAACCGACGTTCTTAAAGGAAGACTGGGATTTCAGGGACTTGTTGTTTCAGACTGGAACGGAATCGACCAAGTAGCTGAGAATTTTGCACAGGCAGTGACCCAATCGGTAAATGCAGGGGTCGACTTGTTCATGGTACCCGAGAAGTGGAAATCATTTATCCAAACGCTCACCGATAAAGTGAACGCAGGGGACGTGTCCATGGCCCGCATTGACGATGCCGTGCGCAGGATTCTGACCGTCAAAGTATTGTTTGGTCTTTTTGACAAGCCATCGCCTGCCCGAAGAAGATGGTCAGGGACGCATGAATTTGGAAGCCAAGCTCACCGAGACGTAGCCCGCGAGGCCGTGCGAAAATCGCTTGTTTTGCTTAAAAATGAAGGCCCGGTATTGCCGCTGA
>JAURGV010000215.1 GCA_030833605.1 Rhodothermales bacterium | reverse complement strand
AACCTGGCGGTCGGTCATTTTGTTAGGTGGATTCATGAGCTATTTTAAACCAAGTGGGGGCAAGACGGCACTCAAAATATGCAAAACCCGTTCTGCAACCAAGCCGAATCCGAAAAATTGAACGTCTGATTCTTGAAAAACGTTGATATTTCATACCGTTTGGAGTTGTTACCCTCGGTACCAGCTTTTCACCGCCGCGCTCGCGAACACCGCGATTTTGACGGTGGCGAATTGGTATATTATGGACCTCATCCAACCTATTATGGCATTGGAGAAGTAAAAGAAACCATTAATGGATTCGTAGCCGTTGATTTCCGGGGCACTGGCGAATTTGGTGTCCACGAAGATATGTTTAGACCTGAATATCTGATTGTGATCCCTTCAGCAACTAAAAGTTTATTGTAGGTGCCTGTTATGCGCATACTCGTTCTCGCGCTCCTCGTATTAGCCGGTTGCAACTCAAGACCGGCCAGCATCCCCATGATTGACGGGATGGTCGACAATTTTGAAGATGGAAATCGCTACAGTGAACTCAGCTACGAATGGCAATCCATTTCAGGCGGCGGTGAAACCAATGCGAGCATTTTTATCGAGCCCGGGGGCGTTGGAAATTCTATTTACCAATTAACCGTGGGCGATGCGGTTCTCGTCGGGAGTTTCGTTTGGGCCCTACAAGCAGGTTTTTTACACCTCGGGCGTTCAGAATTGGCTGAACCGAAACTTCGACGACCTCAACGGCTTTCCTCTCGACGATGTGGCCGATTTTGTGTTCGCCACGCCGGTGATGCCGCTGCGCGGGTTTGATATAAATGCGGCGAATGGGTCTAATTTTGGGGTGATTAACCTCGAGTTTAGATTCCCGCTGGTGGCTGCTTTATTGCCCGGGCCCGTGCCCATCATTCCCCTCTACAACATCCAAGGGCAGGCATTTGCCGATAGCGGCAACGTGTGGGGCGGTCGTTCTTCGCAATCCAGATCCTCGTCGGGAACGGGCGCTCCTGAAGATCTTGTTCAACGTCGGTTTGGCGATATCTTAGCCGGTAGTGGATTCGGCATTCGAACCCTGTTTTTAGGGTATCCCGTGAGACTTGATTTTGCGTGGCCTTTTGACGGCAAACGATTTGGCGACCGGCAAACCTACATCAGCGTTGGGCTCGATTTTTAGGCCCTTAATAACTGAATTTGTGTGAAAAGAGTCCTCTGATCGGCCAGAACACCCTTATTGAATGAACCTATCCTCTTTTTTGGGGTTTGTGATCTGCTCTGGCAAATTTTGTCCTTCATTCCCCACTTTGCGGGCTGTTTGAAGGGCCACCCACCCGTTTTACGACTATGCAGACTGAAATTAAGAAGATCACGGATGTCGAGTTTGACCTCGAAATCAAAGCCGCAGCGGCGGACTTATCCGAAGAAATTGAACAGGCCATTCGCACCCAACGCGCTCGCACAACCATGAAAGGGTTTCGTGCTGGCAAAGTGCCTACCACGTTGGTCAAAAAAGTGTACGGCAAGTCGCTCGCGTACCAAATCGCTGAGGAACGGGTTCAAAAAACCTTCCAGGCGTCTGTTTTGGATACGAAAGAATACGACGTACTGGGTCAGCCCGTAATCACCGACATTGAATATGAGTTCGAAGGAGATCTTCGCGCGGTAGTTCGCTTCGGTGTTCGTCCAGACATCAAATTAAAAGACCTGTCGAAAACCAAAGTCTCTCGCCTCACCCACAAAGTGACCGACGAAGACGTTGAAAAAGAAATTGAGCAGCTTTTGGCTCAACATGCCGAATTGACCACGGTTGATGGACCTGCTAAAGCGGATTCCTACGTATTGGTCGATATGCAGCGCCTCGACGACAAAGGCAAAAACCCAGAGGGCGAGCCTCAAGTAGACGTTCCTTTCTTGTTGTCGGACGATAACTTGATGCCAGACATCAAGAAAGCGCTTACCGGCCTGAAAGTTGGGAAGTCCAAAAAAGTGACGTTGCCGGGTGTGGAAGAACTTCCAGCACGCCATTACGAAATGACACTGAAAGAAGTGAAACGTCGTGATTTGCCGGAACTCGACAACGAAATGGTCAAGAAAGTGACCAACGATCAGGTTGAAGATGCCGAAACGCTTCGCACCCAACTTCGCGATCAGCTTGTTACCGGATGGGAGCAGCGTTCCAACGAGTTGTTTCAAACGGATGTGATTGAGAAGTTGATCGAATTGCATGAGTTTGAAGTCCCCAATTCGGTCATCGACATGTACCTCGACGCCTATTTGAAAGACGCCGCCGGTAAAAACAAAGACAAAAAGCTTCCTGCAGGCTTCGATGTTGAAGGATTCCGCAATGCTCGCCGTGAACAAGCCGAAAATCAAGCTCGCTGGATGTTTATCCGCGACGCCGTGATTGCCGAGAAGTCGTTTACCGTGGAAGATGCCGATCGCGACGCACATTTTGACAAAATGGCGGCCCAGGGTGGGTTTGGTGCTGATATGATGAAACAGTACTACAACACCATGCCACAACTGATGGACCAGATTGATCAGGGAATCATTTCGGACAAGGTGTTTGGACATCTTTCGGCTTCGATGAAAATCACCGAATTGGGCAAAGACGCCTACGAGAAAGAGATGAAAAAAGGCAAGTAGCGCCTTTTCGGAGGGCCTATAGGGCCTTTTTGGATGAACATTTAGGTGGCTGGTCGATATTTTCGGCCAGCCACTTTTTGTATCCTAGGTTTCCTTACGCTATCGAGGAACCAGCCGATAACAGGATAGGTTCGACATGGCACGGATGTCTCGGTACACTTATCGTGGCACTGCAGCCGTGGCACCGAAGCGCCAAATTTTCCTGCATTAAATCATTTTCGTTCCGATGGTTGAAGATTTTCTAAAGTTCTCCAAAAGCCTGCACAGCTCATCCATGCCTAGCAGCATTTATAGTGGAGGCCTTCACAGCGCCCCGATTTCACAACTCGTTCCGATGGTTGTGGAGCAGTCGAGCCGCGGTGAACGCGCATACGATATTTTCAGCCGTTTACTCAAAGAACGCATCATTATGTTGGGTACGCCCATCAATGATTCCGTTGCCACGTTGATGGTTGCGCAACTGCTTTACCTAACCAGTGAAGACCCGGCTCGCGACATCAATATTTATGTGAACTCACCAGGTGGTTCGGTAGATAGCGGTCTCGCCATTTACGATACCATGCAGTTCATTTCGTGCGACGTTTCGACCATTTGCGTAGGACTTGCGGCTTCGATGGGCGCGGTACTACTGGCAGCTGGATCAAATGGCAAACGGGCCGCGCTTCCGAACAGTCGCATCATGGTGCATCAGCCTTTGGGTGGCGCACAAGGTCAGGCTTCCGATATCGAAATTCAGGCACGTGAAATCATGAAAATGAAGCAGAGCTTGTACGGCATTTTGGCACACCACACCGGTCAGCCAGCCGATAAAATTGCTTCAGACGGCGACCGCGACTATTGGATGAGCGCTGCCGAAGCTAAAGAGTACGGCTTGATCGACAACGTGCTTATTCCCGGACCGAAAAAGTCGTCTGAAAAGAAAGACTAACCAAGAAAGTCTAAACCTGAAAAGACTAGCGTTGGAATTGGCCTGTTTGGCCAAACCAGAGAGGCATTTGAGCGGGGCGCGTGGTTTCACCACGCGCCCCGCTTTCTTTTTAGCTCCAATTCGTATTTTCGAAAGGAATGCCAATTTCAATAGTCCAGACCTGCATGACTCCCCTTTCGCCTGTCACGTTAACCGGTCAATTCGTTCGTCTTGAACCCCTAACCGAGGCGCACCTTGATGCATTGTGGGAAGTAGGAAAGGATCCCTCTATTTGGACGTGGAATCCTTCCCCGATCGAGACGAGGGAGGATATGCGTCGCTACATTGAATTGGCGCTCGACGCGCAGGCAAGAGGTGATGTACTGGTGTTTGCAACGGTCGACCTCGCCTCCAACAAAGTGATCGGAAGCACACGATACGGAGCCATTGACCTGTCCAACAAGCGTTTGGAAATCGGGTGGACGTGGATTGCCCCCGCATGGCAGCGCACGGCCATCAACACTGAAGCCAAACTCCTAATGATGCGCAATGCCTTTAACTCGTTGCAGTGCAACCGCATAGAGTGGAAGACCGATTCCATGAACGAGCGCTCCCGAAACGCCATTTTGCGTCTAGGCGCGACATTTGAAGGCACCTTTAGGCAACACATGGTAACGGCTAGCGGGCGATTGCGCGATACCGTTTATTACAGCGTGGTACGAAACGAGTGGCCGGAAGTCGAGCAGGAATTAATCAGAAAACTGAATCGTGGCGCGTAACATATAGCGTTGAACCGCTACGTAAGTGCTGATCATCCGTCCCATTATCCTA